>JAYTXV010000334.1:0-5400 GCA_043742805.1 Caulobacteraceae bacterium
CGGCCGCGCTTCCCGCGGTCCAAAGCGTTTCCTACCGAAAGGCATAACACGTGCCGTTTTGTGGCTCAAGACGATCCGCGCGCGGAGCGTCCGCCCCCAGGCCGTCACACCGCCGTCAACCGCGGACGAGGATGGCTTCCTCGCGCCACGGCGTGAGCGTCGCTTCGCTCTTGTTCTGGAAAGCCAAAGGCAAGTCCTCGATCATGTCCCAGGCGGCGCTCAAGCGGCCAAACCCGATAAAGAAGGCGACGAACATCCCGAGTTCAACGATCTGCGGCTCGCTGAAATAGGTCCGCAGGTCGTCGAAGGTCGCCTCGCAGATCGACAAGTGATTGGCACAGGACAGCTCCGCATAGCGCAGGGCGGCCTTCTCGGTGTCAGTCAGGTCGGCGGCTTCCTGCGGCCTCTCGAGCGAACAGACCATGCCTTCGGTCATGCCATCGTCGACAGCGGACTTGTATCGGATGGCCATGCAGCTGCGGCATTGGTTGTGGAAGGCGACGCGCAGCCTGACCAGCTCGACCAGGCGGCGCGGCAGGGTGCGGTTCTTGAACAGGGCGCCGCTGAAGGCGATCATGCCCTTCGCCATCTCCGGCGTGTGGGCCATCATCCGCATCATGCCCTGTTCGAGCGGCGTCGCCTCATCGGCGGCCGTCAAGGCGCGAAGCTCCGGATCCCAGTCCTCAATCGCCAGTTTCTCAATCCTGCTCATCGCGTTTCGCTCCCTATCCCGCACGACGCGGTGATGACGGTTCGTAGTTCCAATGAACCATGTGACTACCTAAAGCACAACGTGTTCCAGAGTTGAAAGGTCGACCCCGCCGTCGCCCTTCAGGCTTGGATCGAGCGATCGCCGCCGGACGATCGCAACAACTTCTTCAGTTCGGTCTCCAGCCGCGCTTGGGTCGGGCCACGAGTAAATCCGCGGGAGACGATAAGAAACGCGATCTTGATCTGGGTCGCGAGGTTCTCGTCCGCGATCCGTCCCTGCGCCCAGTCGTGCAGCACGACCATCCTCTGGTTGGCGAGCACGCCCATGATCTGCTCGCCGTCGAGCCCCGGAATGACATCACCGTCCCGCACGGCCTTTTGCAGCCACGGAAACTGGCCGGCCGCCGATGTCGCGGTTTCTTGAATGACCCTGTAGATTCGCCCATCCAGGGTCCCGGAGAAATAGAGTTCGGCGTATTGCCTCGCGTAGGGTTTGTTCGCGAGGATAGCTTCGCAGGACATGTCCGTGGCCAGAAGCAGCCCCGGCACACTGGTCGCCTGGCGCGCTCGAGCCACCGGCAGACCGTCGTAATAGTCCTGGATCGAGGCGGCGATCAGGCCCTCCTTGTCGCCGTAGGTGGCGTAGATGGTGGTCACAGAGACGTTTGCCCGGCGACCCAGTTCGCGAATGGTGAAACCGTCCCGACCGCCCTCGGCGATCATCGCCTTGGCCACATCCAGCATCCGCCGCCGGCGTTCCAGTATGGAGTCGCTGATGTAGCGCCCCCGCCTCGAACGGGAATTCGGTTTCGCGTCGCCCCCTTCGGACGCCGAGAGGGCGGCGTCGTACTCAGGATCGATGTCGCCCTCGTCTTCTCTTTTGGTGCCTGGTCTTGGATTCATACCAGCCATTATATAGCCCCTGACCCCGAACAGTATGTAGCCCCTGACCCCAGATCGCGAGTCGATGTTTCGAATTGCCGCCCTATGACGCGGCCTCTGGCGCCGGCGGCGGCGGAATGCGCTTGGTCTGTCGTTGGATTGGCGCCCGGCCGTCGAAGCCCTACTGTCCACCGGGGTGCGTCCGCACGGTCGACGACCCAGCAATACTCAAGGAGTCCGTCAGTGTCCGTGCTCGATCTCTTCAGGCTTGATGGGCAGGTCGCCATCGTTACCGGCGGCGGCAAGGGTATCGGGCGTGGAATCGCGCTCAGCCTTGCCCAGGCGGGAGCCGACGTCGCCGTCGCGGCGCGTTCGCGGGGGGACGTCGAGGCGGTGGCGGCGGAGATCCGGGCCCTCGGCCGCCAAGCCCGAGCCTATGTCGTGGATGTGACCGAGACCGGCGAAGTCGATCAGCTGGCGGACACCGTCGTCGCTGATTTCGGGGGCTTCAGCGTCTGGATCAACAATGCCGGCGGCCTACCGGACGCCACCCCGCGCTATCTGACCCGGACCCCCGACGATCGGTGGGACGCTCAGATGGACCTTAATCTGAAGGCGGTCTGGAGAGGGGCGGTAGCGGCCGCCCTAAGGATGACCGCCGGCGGGGCGATCATCAACACCTCATCCCGCGCCGCTCATGGCGGCCATATCAAGAACGGGCCCTACGCAGCGGCCAAGGCGGCGGTCAATAGCCTGACCCAGACCCTGGCGATCGAGCTGGCGCCGAAGATTCGCGTCAACGCGATCGCGCCCGGACCGATCCGGACCCGGAATTTCGACGAGTCGGTCAAGCTCGACGACGACCGGGCCGAGACGTTCCTGAAAGCCCTCAACATTCCGCTGGCACGCTACGGCACGCCCACCGACATCGGCGCTGCGGCTGTTTTTCTGGCGTCGCCGGCCGCGAGTTGGATCACCGGCCAATGCCTATATGTTACCGGCGGGAGTTGAATTTCACCGCCGGCGACCGTCCGGCTGCCGCGCGAGGGCGGCGGCCATCTGGCTGAAACGGGAGGTCGGCTTTAATGGCCTTGTCTATCACAACGGACGCCTGGGACCTTGACACGCGTGTCCTGCCGCTTAGTTTCAGGAACACGTTCTGGTATTATCGGCTGTCCCAGCGCCGTTACGGAAAGCCTCCTCACCAGTATGGATCGGGACAGGGAAACGCTCTATGCCGCTTCATCTCGTCGACGCCAGTCCGGGGCGCCTCTAATTTCATGACCTATGTAATTACCAGTGCCTGCATTGATGTCAAAGACCAGTCTTGCGTGGCGGTCTGCCCGGTGGACTGTATTTATGTCGAGGGTCCGGATAGGATGTGCTATATCCACCCTGGCGAATGCATAAACTGTTCGGTTTGCGTCGAGGCCTGCCCCGTGGCCGCGATCTATGGCGAAGAAGATCTCTCGGAAGAGAACGCGCCCTACCTGGGGGTGAACGCCGACTGGTTCACCGACAAAGCCATCGCGCGGCAGGCCGTGAATCGGCTAAAGGGCGCCCCGGACTGACCCTCCACTTGCCAACGACCCCGTAACGCGTTTTATAATTGGGACGAGAAAACCGCCGGCCTAAGCAAGCCGCGCACAGGAGGCGATCACCGTGGGTCGGCTGCAAGGAAAGGTCGCTCTGGTCACCGGCGGCGGCGTGGGGTTGGGCCGAGGCTATGCGGAGGCGCTGGCCCGCGAAGGCTGCAACGTCGTCATTTGCGACATCCGCCCAGAGGTCGAGCAGGCCGCGGCCACCCTCCGGAAGCTCGGCGTTCGCGCTACCGCCTATCTGGCCGATGTCTCGGTGGCGCAGGATGTCAGGCGGGTGGTCGACGGCGCCCTGGCCCAATTCGGCAATATCGACATCCTGATCTCCAACGCCGGAATCTGGCGGGGCGGCGGGCCCCGCGACAACCTCGACAAGTCGATTGAGGACTATGACCGGCTGATCGGCACGAACCTCAAGGGGGTCTATATGTTCGGCCGGGCGGTGATCCCGGCGATGATCGCGGCCGGCGGCGGCCACATCATCAATATCGCCACTGACCACGTGCACACCCACCCCGGACGCCCCACGGCCGGCGGCGGCGCGATGGACCTCTACGATGTAGCGAAATGGGGCGTGCTGGGCCTGACCATCAGCTGGGCCAAGGCCCTTGCCCCGCACAACATTCGCGTCAACAGCTTCTCGATGGGCGCTACCGATTCCGATATGCTCCGGGGCTTCCACAACTTCGCGCCTTCGCCGGCCGAGGTCGCGACCTGGATGCACGCCCCGGACGTCTGCGACCTGGCAATTCAAATGATCGACGAGGGCCCTTTGGGCCGCACCGGCGAAAACATAGGCGTCTGGGTCGGATTCAACATCGAACTTGAGCCGATCCCCTCTGCGCGACCCGTCGCCGCCAAGACCCTGATCGCACCGCTTTGAAGCAATGCAGTGCGTGAATCGGGCTCTAAATTTTGGATGTGGAGCCTGATCACATGGCCTATCTGACCGGCAAGACCGCCATCGTCACCGGCGCGGCCCAGGGCCTGGGCGAGGCCTTCGCGGAACGCCTGTCGTCCGAGGGCGCGAATGTAGCGATCTGCGACATCCGCGCGGATGTGAAAGCGGTTGGCGCCACAATCGCCGCGCGGGGCGGCGGCGTGCTGACCCAGGTGTTCGATATCGCCGGCCGGGCGAACTGCGAAACCTTCGTCGCCGACACCGTCGCCCGCTTTGGCGGCGTCGACATCCTGGTGAACAACGCGGCGGTCTGGCGTTCGACCCCAGTTGCGGACTCCTGGGAAAAGGCCCTGGAGGATTTCGACGCGATCATGGACGTCAACGTCAGGGCGGTGATGGTGATGAGCCGCCTGTGCGTGCCACACATGATTGCTCGCGGCGGCGGCGATATTATCAACATCAGCACCGACTATGTGCTTCCCAAGCGACGCGACGGGGTAAACGCTCCGGATACCGATCTCTACAACGCCTCCAAATGGGCGCTAAACGGCCTGACGGACGGCGGGGCGCAGGCCCTGGCCAGCGACAACATCCGGGTAAACGCCCTGGCCATAGGTCCCACCGACACCGAAATGCTCCGGGCGCTGTTCAAGCCGGGAGGAAAACTCTCTCACCTCGGAGGACCGGACGGGCCGCCGCCGGAGGTCCGCGCCACCTTCATGGACCCGGCCGAGATCGCCCGCCTGCTGATCGACCTGCTGAAGGACGGACGCACGGGCGAGAACATCGGCGTCTGGGCTGGTCAGCCGATCAAGCTGGGCCCACGCAAACGCTGGGACGTGCGGATGCGCGAGCGCGCCGATTTCACCGGCCAACCGCTTCGAGATTTCGGGTCACCACCCTGGACCAACGCCCCCGAACCGGTCGAGCATCTGGCGGTCGGGCGACCGGCCACAAACTGAAAAACGCTACATGTTCCAGTTTATTGACGCCTTCCAAGGGATCCCCTAGTGATATGATCCATCAGGCAGGCCGAAACCGCCAAGTTGCGGCCTGGGCGGCGGCGCGAGGCCGTCTTCGGATGACGGTCGAAAGAGAGACTCCATGACCACGGGCTGCTCTTTCGCACAAACGTTGGCACGCACCGCGAGCGGCGCGGACCAGATTTTCCACTCCGCCTCGGACTTCCCGCTGATGCCGGTCGGGCAGGCCTGCGACATGGGTCGCGCCGCCGATGGCGCGCCGCTGATCGACCCAAGACTCTTTGACAGTCTTGAGTTCTTCCGCAATCCCTATCCCTATTACCGG
>JAYTXV010000335.1:0-22418 GCA_043742805.1 Caulobacteraceae bacterium
CAGAAGTCGGCCATGTGCCGGTTGTGCGCCCGGGCCGCGCCATAGCGCAGGCGCGGCTCAAGTTTCGAGCTGGGCGAAAACGGCATCGCCACGCTGTGGGTGGCGAACACCAGTTGTTTACGAAATCCCAGTAAATCCATGGCTTTGGAGCGATCGGTTGAATTGAAGGCGCCGAGGGCCTGAATCTCCTTGGACGATTCAATCAACCGGTCGCCAAGCGCGATCTGGGCGGCGACATGCTCGGGGCTGTGCCGGCCGCCCTGGTCCATGATCACCGCCACCTCATCGTCGGTGACGATGGAGGCTGAATAGCTGACGTTGGGAATCTCGTCACGAAGCGCCGGGTCGGCGTAGCGTTTGAGGAAATCGGGAAGTTCCATGATGTGGCTGTCAGCGTCGTAGAAGCCGCGGGTGGCGGGCGCGTAGGTCATCCGGTTTCCTCGTTTTTCTGAGTCTATGTACCGCGACCGGGCCGCGGTCACCCCCCAAAGCGCCGGACGCCTATTCCCGCAGCAGCGACAGCGACAATCCCGGCGCGGGCCGCGCGTTGAGGATTTCGCGCCTGAACCGGAAGAGCTCCGCAGGGCGGCCGCCGGTCTCCTCGTCCATCCGCCCCAACCCCTCCACCAAAGACGTCCGCTCGACCACGCGGCGGAAGTTCTGCTTGTGCAAGGCCACGCCTGAGACCGCCTCCACCGCACGCTGCAAAGCCGAGAGGGTGAACGCCTCGCCCATCAGTTCGAAGATCACCGGCCGGTATTTGAGCTTGCCCCGCAACCTGCCGAGGCCCGTGGCCAGGATGCGCCGGTGATCGGAGATCATCGGCTCGCCGAGGGCGGGGGTGAGGGCGCGGGGTTCGGCGGGGGCGCCGCCCAGGGCGCGGTGGCGGTCGCGGGCCGCTTCGGGCGCTAGGCCGGCCTCGTAGAGCAGTTCGTAGCGCTCCAGCACCCGCTCCTCGTTCCAAGGCGCGCCATCCAGGGCGAACAGCAGGCGGACCCGGTCGCGCCGGGAATTGGAGCGTTCCGCCCAGCCCTCCAGCGCGGGGCGAATCTGGGTGTCGATCAGCTCGGGCCGCCCGGCCCGCCAATCCTCCCAGGGAAAGAACCGCGACCAGGGTGACCAGTTGGTGTCTGGCGCGTGGGTGTCCAAGGCGGTGGGGGCGAGGGCCAGATAGCCCACCGAAATCACCCGCGCCGCGCCGGCGCCGACGTCGGCCAGAGGGGCGTCTCGGCCCTTGTCGCCGAATGTGTAGAGTTGTTCGACGTAGCCAAGTTCGAACCGGGTCTGGCGGGTCACATAGTCCCTCAGGGCTAGGTCAAAGGTGCGCTGGCCCTGGGGATCGAAAGGGCCGAACGGCAGGCCCTCCAAGGTCGAGGTCTGGTCGGTGCGCGTGTCGCGGGGCCGCACCGTCAGAACGCAGGCCTCGCCTTCGCGCAAGGCCACGATGACCGCCGACAGGCCGATGACTATGGGAACGCTCATCGGGCCGCTGTCATTCGGAGTCGAAGGCGGCGTCGGCTCCGCCCCCGCCATAGCCCGCCGCGTCGGACAGGATTTGGCAGCGTTGGAGATAGCGATCCTGGGCGGCGCGCGCGCTTAAGGGTTCGATCACCAGCGCGTAGCCGGGCGGCGGGCGACCGAACAGCTTCAGGGCTTCGGCATGGCCAAAGCCTGCCAACTGGGTGGCCTCGAAATAGGCGCAGGCGCGATCGGCCTGTTTGATCAGGCCCTTGATCGTCGTGGGCGTCCGCGCCGGCAGGCCGAAACGGATATGGATGGCGCTTTCCAGACGATCCTCGAAGCTGCGGTAGTCCAGGCCCAGCGCCGCCTTGAACGGTGAGATCATGTCGCCGATCACGTACTCCGGGGCGTCGTGCAGCAGCGCCGCCAGCCGCCAGCG
Source organism: Caulobacteraceae bacterium (assembly GCA_043742805.1). Taxonomy (GTDB): domain Bacteria; phylum Pseudomonadota; class Alphaproteobacteria; order Caulobacterales; family Caulobacteraceae; genus Acaudatibacter. The sequence continues at coordinate 1,901 of JAYTXV010000335.1, forward strand.
CGCCTCGACGCCCGGTTGAATATGGGCCAAGATCTCCTCGACAACGACCGAGTGCTGCGCCACCGAAAAGGGGTGATCGCCCGTGGTCTGGCCATTCCAGCGCGCGACCCGCGCCAGACCGTGGGCGATGTCCTCGATCTCGATATCCATCGGCGACGGGTCGAGCAGGTCAAGCCGCCGGCCCGACAGCATCCGCTGCCAGGCGCGGGGCGTCGCGGCCTCTCGACTCTCCGCCATTCTGGCCACGCCACACCTTTCCGCACGCGAAAACCCCGTGACTGGAATCCTATAGCCTTGCCTCGCCCGCGCCTATCCGTTCCGGCGCCTTGTCGGACGTTCAGTCGGTCAGGTCGTGGAAAACCGCCTCGGCCGCCGCGCGAATCTGGTTTTCCGATCCCGCGTAGAGAATCGACCGCGAGGCGGACACCGCCAAGCCAAGTCCATCGGCCCGCCGGCCCACCCGCAAGGCATCGCGGGCCGAGCCGCCTTGTTCGCCGATGCCGGGGACCAGGAAGGGCAGGGTGGGCGCGGCGGCCCGCACCCGGGCCAGGTCTTCGATGTAAGTCCCCCCCACAACCAGCATGACGTTGCCGAGCTTGTTCCAGACCTGTTCGGCCCGTCTGGCGACCATCAGATAGATCGGATCGCCGTCCGCGCCGACGTTTTGGACCAGGGCCGAGCCGGGGTTGCTGGTCCGGCACAGAACCACGCCCGCGCGGTCCGGCCGATTTAGGAACGGCAGCACACATTCGTCGCCAAGGTAGGGGTTCACCGTCACCGCGTCGGCGTCATAACGATCGAACGCCTCGCGGGCGTACATCTCAGCCGTGGAGCCGATGTCGCCGCGCTTGGCGTCCAGGATCACCACCACCTTGGGCCAGCGCTGATGGATATAGGCGATGGTTTCAGCCAGATCCTCCTCAGCGCCGACGGCGGCGTGGTGGGCGTGCTGGGGTTTGAAGGCGCAGACCAGATCGCCGACGATATCGATCACGTGCTTGTTGAAGGCCAGCACCGGCCGGGGACCCTTGGCGATGGCCGCGGGCATGCGTTCGATGATCGGATCAAGCCCCACGCAAAGCTGGGCGCCTGAGGAGTTCCAGGCCGCTTGGAGCTTTTCCGAAAAATTCAAACGCAGACTCCGGTCGATTCGCGTCGCTCGCGCGTTACAAACTTGTCGGACCAAATCCAAAAAGCCCGTAGTTGACATTGTAGGTCGCCGGGGACCGAATGCCACCCTGAAACACGCCGGGAGGACGATGACCATGGACTGGGCAAGGATCATGGCGCCGCTGTCGGGCGGCGAGAGCGACAAGCGAGTGCTGGCGGCCTCGGCCGATTTGGCGGCGGCTTTTGACGCCGAACTTGCCTGCGTCCACGCCCCTGCCGACGTGGCCGACCTGATCCCATGGATGGGCGACGGTTTCATGGGCGGCGTGCAGGCGACTGCGGTTCAGAGCCTGCGGGAAGCGGCGGCGGCCGGTGAAAAGTCCGCCCGTGCCGCGGCTGATGCCTGCGGTTATGGCAAAAAGACCTTCGTCGCCCTCTCGTCGCCGGTCTGGGCGGCCCTGGCTATGGAGAGTCGGCTGTCGGATCTGGTGGTGTTCGACGCGGCCACCGCACGGGGCAAGGGCCCGCTGTCCGAGGCCTTCCAGCAGATCATGGTCGACGAGCAGCGCCCGACCCTCGTGGCTCACGAGGGGTTGAAAGTCGGCGGCGCCGTCGCCCTGGCCTGGGACGGCGGCAAGGAAGCCAGTCGCGCGATGCGCACGGCGATTCCGCTTCTGAGAAAGGCTTCCCAGGTGGTCATCCTGTCGGCGCCGAAGGCTTCACCCCGACGTTTCGATCCGAGCCTGCTCAAGGGCTTCTTGGAGGCTCGGGGGATCAATGCTGTGGTCGAAACCCTCTGCGACCCGGGCGACCCCGCGCCGTCGCTGGTCAAGGCCGCCAAAGCGGTCTCGGCGGATATTCTGGTGGCCGGCGCCTTCGGCCACCCCCGGCTGCAGGAATATGTATTTGGCGGCGCAACGCGAACCTTTTTGAACTCCGAGGGTTTGTCATTGTTCCTGTCGCACTGACGGGGTCGGAATTGGAGCTTTTATGTCACTTTCGCGTATCGTCATGCGTCTGGCGCGCAATCCGGGCACGGAGTTTGCCGGCGGCGACGATCACCGCGGCTATACCCTCACGGCGCCGCTGACGGCGACCGGGCATTTGGATAAAGAGGCTTGGCAGACGGTGAAGGCCCAGTGCGCAGTACGCCGTTTCGCTTCTGACGAAGACCCCGCCGACGGCCACCTTGCACGCAGCGGCCAGAACTGGTTCTTCGATTATGACGACGGCGCCACCGACGATAATGAGCCCGTCTACCGCCTGGGCGACCACAGCTTCGGATTGGGCGCCTATGTGACCATCACCGACCACACCGGCCGGCCCCTGACCTACAAGGTGACCGAGGTGACGGCGGTTTGAACGCGATCCACGTCCAGCCATGACGATAGTTGAGCAAGGTATTCGAAGGCGGTTTGGCCGGAGCCCTCCAGCCCTACTCGCTCCAAGATCAAAGCCGCGCATTGCGCCGACGTGAGCTTCGAGGTGTCGACTTCAAGGTCGTAGACGCCTGGGATGTGAACCTCTACCTGCCATCGCCGAACCGGGTCCGGGACCGGTTCGGTCGGTAAACCCTTAAGATAGTCTGTCTCTCGGCCCGCTCGGCCCGCGATCCGCCATTGCATGATGATCTCGAGCGGACAGCGAACACCGACGAACAGCACTGGCAGGGTGGCGATGGCGTCATAGAGCGCGGCGGCGATCCTTTAAGGACAACGATCTGGCCGGGCTGGCTCATGTGGGTCCAAGGATCGTATTCATCTGACTTGTGCGTACCTATCCAATCCGCTCTTACATCCGAACGCATATTTCCGAGAGTCTTCGCCCTCAGGCGGGGGAGCGCGGACATGGAGGCTGTGACGAACGGGCGCGCGCCACCCTTCCCGATAGTCGTGGGCGTGGCGGGTCATCGCGACATTGTCCCGGAGGCCGAGGCGGACCTGCGCGCCGCCGTGCGCGCCGTGCTGATCGGACTGCGGGCGCGGTTCGGCGAGGCGTTGCATCTGATGTCGTCTCTGACCGACGGCGCCGATCAGCTGGTGGCCGATGTGGCGGAGAGCCTGGGCCAGGACGGGACCGGCGCGCCAGTCAAACTAATCGCCGTCTCGCCGCTGCCATTCGCAGCCTATCGGGACAGAACCTCGAACAAGGCCAAGCTCGATCATCACTGGGCGCGCGCGACGCTGCATTTGGAACTGCCCGACCTGTGCACGCCGTCCGCCTCCGATCATCACGACATCCGTTATGAACAGCTGGGCGTGCTGCTGTCGCGCCGCAGCCACCTGCTGCTGGCGCTGTGGGATGGATTGGCGCCGGGGGAAGCGCCCAATGTTCGCCGGGGCGGCGTGGCGGCAGTGGCGAGGATGCGGCGCGAGGGCGAGGAGGCCTTGGCCGGTTTCAGCGACAGCCTGCTGTTTCCCAATGGCGTCTCGCGACTGGACGTCAGCCCGCGAGGGCCGCTGTTGCACATCGTCGCCCCCAGGGTGCGGGCGGCGGGCGCGGTGCTGGTCCCCGGGTATGCCAATGCGAAGACCGGTGACTGTTTCCTGCTGGAAAGCGCCGGCGAAGATTCGGACGCCACGCCCAAGCCGGTAACGCCGGGCGATGTGTTCGCCGGGCTGAGTGAGGCGGCCCGGCACGATTTCGATCAACTGCTGACCATCAACGGCCAGATCGCCCGATTTCGCGGGTTCGACGCCCGAATGTTCGACAAGCAGATCGGCTATCTCACCGTCAGGGATGTGGCCGACCCCGCCGGGGCGCCCGGCGCGCATCTCCACCTGTTGCGCCAGTGGCAGGCGGCGGCGGACACCGCCTGCCAGGTGTTTCAACGCCGGCTGCACGGCGAACTGACGCCGGAGCATTCCCCCGCCGCAATGATCCAGAGGGGCTGGGCGGTGGTGCGCGACGCCCGGCGGCCGCCGCACCTGGGGATCGTGTTCGGCTATGCGGCGATGGTTCCCGTCGCGGTGCTGCTGTTCGAGACCTACGCCCATCTTATCCACTCGCCGGTGGTGCTTTGCCTCTATCTGTCGGTATTTGCGGGCGGCGCGACCTACTACCATTTCCGGGTCCGCCGCCATGAGTTGCAGAACCGTTTCCAGGACTATCGCGCCCTGGCCGAAGCCATGCGGGTGCAACTGTTCTGGGCGGCGGCGGCGACGCCGGAAGCCGCGTCCGACAACTATCTGCGCAAACAGGGCGGAGAACTGGGCTGGATCCAGTTCGCCTTGCGCGGCCCGGCGCTGTGGTCGATGGCCGCGGCCCTGGCGCTGGGCAAGCCTTGCCGCGAGCTGGTCACGCGGGGTTGGATCGAGAACCAGATACAGTTTTTCGGCAATCTCGGCGCAGGCCAGGGCAATGCCGCCAAACATGCCGCCGCCGCCGAACGGGGAGAGCGCTGGGCGCGGCGGTTCCTGGCCACCGGCCTGGTGTTCTCCGCCTGCTTGGCCCTGATCGAGGCGGCGAAACTGATCGTGGGGCCGCACAGCCGGGTGATGGGCGTCGATTTGGGCGGGGTTATCGAGGCGCGGGAATGGCTGCTGGTGATGGCCGCCACCGCCCCGGCCCTGGCCGCGTTCTTCAGCCTGTGGATAGAGTTGCGCGCCTATGAGGCCCAGGCCCACAGTTATGGCCTGATGGGTCGCATCTTTCGGCGCGCCAGACTGGTGACGGCCGACGCAGACGATGCGTCGTTCCAGGCGGTGGTGCGTGATCTGGGCCGCGAAGCCCTGGCGGAAAACGCCGATTGGCTGCTCGACCACCGCCGCCGAAAGATCGAACAGAAGTCGTAGCGCCGAGGCGTGGGTCCAGTCGGCCAGATCGAAACGCGGTTGATCGCGCTCAAACCGCAGTGATCGCCGAGGTCTCGCATATCGGCTACGTCCTGAGCGTCTTCAGATTCGACCTCCCGGCGCCATCCGACAGAGTTACCCACAAGAGATCAGGCTTGTAGCAGCCAATCCCTGATTTTGTTGATCAACGGCCCGTCTGCCGCCCGATCAAAGGCGCGCGCGGCCGCCCAATCGTAGGCCTGGAACGGCGGGGCGGTGCGTTTGTCCTCGGGTTCGTCCTGGAACCGGGGGATGATGTGGGTGTGCAGCGAGGGTTCGAGGTTGGCCAGCGTCATGTAGTTGATGCGACAGGCGCCGGTGACGGCAAGCAGGGCGTCGCCGATTCGGAATACGTCCAGGGCGTATCGGGCGCGTTCCGCCTCGCTCAGCGCGTTTGCGCTGGCCACTGGTGGATCGGCCAACAGCAGGCAATAGCCGGGCAGGGGCTGGACGTCGCCGATCACGAGCCAGCCGGAGGGCATGCGCGCGATCACGAACGGGTTCTCCCCCCGTCGAGCGGCCTCGACACGCTGTTCGATCAGATTGCTCATGATGCTCCTTCGGCGACAGGGTCAGGCGCGACCGGCCAATGAAGTTCATTGGACTTTGACTTGTCGTGACACCCAGTTTGTATCAGGGCCTTGATCTTCGCTGGCCTGAATTTCGAGCCCCCGTGACCGAAGCCGCCTCGCGGCCGATCACTTTCCGGCCCGTCGCTGAGCCGGACTTCCTGATTCTGGTCTCAACCTATCCCGGCTCGATCTAGTCGGGCGCGAGCAAGCTGGTCGCCTATAGTCTGCTGCGACAGCCGGGGTCTTCCACCTTGGCCTCAGGCGGTACCGGCGTGGATCGACGCCGGTCATGGCCGGATAAGCGAGGGTGCGCGATGATCTACCTGGTCCGGCACGGACAGACCGTGTTCAACGCCGAGAGCAGATTGCAGGGCCGACTCGATTCGCCGCTGGCTGAGCGAGGGCGAGCGCAGGCGCAGGCCCTCGGCGAACAGTTGCGACGGCGGCTGATCGAGCCAGGAGCCGTTGAGATCGAAAGCAGCCCCCAGGGCCGCGCGAAGGCGACCGCCGAGATTATCCGGTCCAATCTCGCGGCCCAAGGCGCGATCCGATTCGACGAGCGCCTGCGCGAGATTTCGCTCGGGTCGTGGGAAGGGATGACGCAGGGCGAGATCGAGGTTCGATGGCCGGGTGTGTGGCGGTCCACTGTTCGCCAGAGCTGGCTTGAGACCTGCCCCGACGGCGAGCCGTATGCAGGGGCCGAAGGCAGACTCAAGTCGTGGCTGGACGGCGTGTGCTGGAAGTCGCCGCGGGTGGTTGTCAGTCACGGCGTCTCGATCGGCATCTTGCGGGGCCTCTATCTGGGACTGGGCCGCGCGGAGATGCTGGACTTTCCCGTACCCCAGGGCGTGGTCTGGGCGATCGGCGATGGGGAGGTGCGACCGGTTGGTGGTTGACCGAAATTGAGTTCCAGTATTGAGGCTTTGCGATTCCAGGGACTTTCATCTATTGATGAAAGCTAGCCTGGGGAGAGATTCAAACTATGGACGTGAACGGATGGTGGACTACCGTAGCGCCGTTAATCACGGCCATGGCATTCAAGATCGTCGGCGCGATGGTGCTTTATGTGGTCGGCCGATGGCTGATCGCATTGGCGATTCGTCTGCTCTCCGGCGTGCTCACCGCGCGCAATTTTGACGCCACCCTTCAACGCTATATCGCTAATATTCTCGGCGTAGCCCTCAACATCATCCTGGTGGTGGCCCTGCTGGGCTACTTCGGAGTGGAAACCACGAGTTTCGCCGCCTTGCTGGCGGGCCTGGGCCTGGCCGTGGGCGCGGCCTGGTCGGGGCTGCTGGCCAACTTCGCCGCTGGCGCTTTCCTGATCATTTTTCGACCCTACAGGGTCGGCGACTACGTGGTGGCCGGAGGTATCGAGGGTACGGTGACCGAGATCGGGCTGTTCAACACCACGCTGCTGACTCCAGACAACGTCACGACCATCGTCGGCAACGCCAAAGTGTCGAGCGACACCATAAAGAATTACAGCACCCACGCCTATCGCCGGGTCGAGCGCACCGCACAGTTGGCCTTCGGTGTTGATCCGCTGGACGCTATCGCCCGGTTGAAACCGGCCCTGGCCACGATCCCCAATGTGGTCGCCACACCCGCGCCCGACGTTGAAATACTGGACTTCAACACCCTCGGAACAGTTCTTGCGGTTCGTCCCTATTGCCACACCGATCACTATTGGCAGGTCTACTTCGACACCAACAAACTGATTGCGGCTACGTTCGGCGCTGCGGGCTATCCGGCCCCCTATGTTGTCCAGGAGCGCCGGGAAGGTCCGCCTGCGAAATAGTCCGGCCCAATGGCGATCATGGCCAGGGCATGGGGCTTGATCCGACAGCACGGCCCAAACGCCGCCCTGGAAGTTGCGGTCAATTTTCTAGGGCCACTGCTGATCTACGACTATGCCAAGCCGCATCTCGGCGACGTGAAGGCCCTGGTCGCCTCCTCGGCGCCGCCGATTGTCTGGAGCGTTATCGAGTTCGCCCGCCGCCGCCGGATCGACGCGGTGTCCGTGCTGGTCCTGTCAGGCATCGCCCTGTCGCTGCTGGCCTTCATTGGCGGCGGCGGCGCTCGCTTTCTGCAGATGCGGGAAAAACTCGTCACCGTCTCGATTGGGCTGGTGTTTCTGGGATCGGCGGCGATCGGCCGGCCGCTGATTTATTATCTGGCGCGCGCGGGCCTGCAGCGGCGCGGCTCGTCGGAACTCGCCGGTTTCGAGGCCATGCGCGACGATGTCTATTTTCGCCGCACGATGACGCTGATGACCGTGGTCTGGGGTGTCGGGCTGCTTCTGGACGCGATTGTGGCTGTGGCGCTGATCTTCACGCTCTCGATCCACAACTATCTGATCGCGGCGCCGGTTGTGGGCTACGGAACCATGGGGTCCCTGGGGCTGTGGACCTGGTGGTTTGCCCGCCGACAGCGCGCGAAAGGCGCGGCCCGCCGCGCCGCCGAGGCGTCACCGATACTGGAGACGCCCTCCTAGATCACCTAGTCTCACTTCCCGACGTTGAGGGTCAGCAGGTCGCGCACGTCGTGGTGGATGTCGTCGTGGTCGTCGGACTTGGCGAGGATCGTCGCCACGACGATCGGGCCGGCCGATGGTCCCCGCGCTTCGTAGCCGGCAGCCTTGTAGCCATGGGGGCCGGGGGAGCCGCTGGCGAGGATATAGGTGGCCCGCACCCCCGAGCCCTTCTCGGCGACACGAATCTGAGCGCCGCCATCGTTGGCGTTGACCGTCACTCCGCCCAGGGCGCCGCCACCGATCCGAACCGTGGCGCGGTCGCCCGGATGACCGGCGCCGTCGTGCGCATCCACATGCACCCCGGGGGTGTCGACGTTGGTATGGCCGCTTTCGGTGCCGTGGATGTGAATTCCCGGCAGGTCGATGTCGACGCGCTGTTTGTCGGCGCCGCCGGGCTGCGTGGGCGGCAAGGGAGCGCCAGGGGGTGACGGCGGGGTCGGCGCCCCTGCCGTGGCCGTCGGCAGTTCGGTCTTGAGACCGGTCTCAATGGGACCCAGAACCTCGCGAGGGTCCTTGCCGTCCAAGCTGATCAGCTGGAGCGTGACCTGATCGCCGGCGTCGGTGGCGTAGGTGCAGGTTCTACTGTCGGCCGCGGCGCTCGTGCGGTTCAGATCGCCCTGGCTGTCGGGGCAGTCGAGTGAGGAAATCGTCTTCGGCTGCGACCTGGGTTTGGGATGCGGCGGATTGCAGGCGACCAGCGCCAGGGCGCTAAGCCCAAGTGCGCCGTATCCCAGCGCGGCGCCCGCCAGTCGGTAAGCGTCCCTCGCTTTTCGCATAACCCCAACCTCCTTGACCACCATGTTCCGTCCAGGATCATGGTGGCCAGGGAGCGACGCCGGGTCCAGTGAATTAACCGTAAGGCTCGAAGAGCCTCAGGATCTATTGCTGACCGGGACGGGTTCCAGATCCCTCTCGGCGGGCGAGGAATGCGAGGCGTTCGAACAGGGCGATGTCCTGCTCGTTCTTAAGCAGGGCGCCGTGCAGGGGCGGGATCAGCTTGGTCGGGTCGCGTTCGCGCAGGACCTTGTCGTCGATGTCTTCCACCATCAATAGCTTGAGCCAGTCGAGGAGTTCGGACGTGGACGGCTTTTTCTTCAGGCCGGGCACCTTGCGCATGTCGTAGAAAATGCGCAGCGCCTCGGCGACCAGCTTCTGCTTGATCCCCGGATAGTGCACGTCGATGATCGCGCGCATGGTTTCTTCGTCAGGGAAGCGAATGTAGTGAAAGAAGCACCGGCGCAGGAACGCGTCGGGCAGTTCTTTTTCGTTGTTGGAGGTGATCAGCACCACCGGCCGGATCTTGGCTTTGATAGTCTCGTTGGTCTCGTAGACATAGAATTCCATCCGATCGAGTTCCTGCAAAAGGTCGTTGGGGAACTCGATGTCGGCCTTGTCGATTTCGTCAATCAGCAGCACCGGGCGTTCGGGGGCGTCGAACGCCTCCCACAGCTTGCCGCGCTTGATATAGTTGGAAACGTCCTTGACGCGCTCGTCGCCCAGTTGGCTGTCGCGCAGCCGCGTCACGGCTTCATATTCGTACAGGCCCTGCTGGGCCTTGGTGGTGGACTTGATGTGCCAGGTGATCAACGGCGCTTCGAGGGCCTTGGCGATCTCATAGGCCAGAACGGTTTTTCCGGTGCCCGGTTCACCCTTGATCAACAGGGGCCGTTCCAGGGCGATCGCCGCATTCACGGCGATCTTCAGGTCGTCGGTGGCGACATAATCCGCCGTGCCTTCGAAACGTTTGCTCATTCAGGGGCTCCGAAAGAGGCTGCCCGCCTCTCAAACAGGTGTTCAAATGAAGCCGCACCCTAAAGCCCGCGCGCTGACATTCAAGCCGGTTGGCGACGATTCCGAAAAACGAAAGCCAAAACCCCTGCCCACGCGGCTATGATGCCGCTGTGACCCTTTCACCCGAACGCCCACCGCTCATCCTGGCCAGCGCCAGCCCCCGTCGCCTCGATCTGCTGGCTCAGGCCGGACTGATTCCCGGCGGCGTGGACCCGTGCGACATCGATGAGACACCCCTTAAAGCCGAGACGCCCCGCCTCGCCGCCCAGCGACTGGCGATTAGAAAGGCGGCCGTCGGCGCGGAGCGCAATCCGGGAGCCTTCGTCCTGGCGGCGGACACCGTCGTGGCGGTGGGCCGCAGACTGCTGGGCAAGCCTCGGTCCGAAGCCGAGGCGGCGCGGATGCTGAGCCTGTTGTCGGGCCGGGGGCACCGCGTCTTCACGGCCGTCGCAGTCGTGACCCCGGACGGGCGCGCGGCCTCGCGACTGTCGGAGACTCGGCTGAAATTCAAGCGCCTGAGCGACCCGGACCTGCGCATGCTGCTGTCCTGCGGCGAATGGCGCGGCGCGGCGGGCGGCTATCGCATACAAGGTCGGGCGGGGGCCTGCGTGATCAGTCTGATCGGCTCCTACACCGGCGTTGTCGGCCTGCCGCTCTATGAGACCATGGGCTTACTGGCCGGTCTGGGGTATCACCCCTCATGACCGAACGCCGCCTCTACCTCGATGTCGGAGCCGGCGAGACGCGCGGCGTGGTGACCCTGGACGGTCGCCCCGAGAGACTGCTGATCGCCAGGGACGGTGACCTGGAGGTCCAAGCCCTGGGCGCGCGGCTGGTGGTCCGGGTCCGCGCACTGGATCGCGCCAACGCCCTGGCTTTCCTCGATCTCGGCGCGGGGCCGGACGCGATTCTCAATATCACCAAGGAACTGGGGCCGCTGACGGAGGGCCAGGCCCTTGAGGTGGAAATCAGGACTGAGGCGCGACGGGACAAGGGCGCTTCTGTCCGGCTGATCGGCCCGGCGGAGGGCGCCCCGAGGCTTTTGGAGGCGGGACCGTCGCTGGAGGAGCAGTTGGTCGGCTTCGCGCCCGGCGCGGATGTCCGCACCGGATCGGTGGCGCGATCGGTGGCCGATGGCGCGCAGGATGATGTGTTCTCGACCATTTTCCCTCTGCCGGGCGGCGGGTCGGTGGCGATCGAGCCGACGCGTGCGCTGACCGCCGTGGACGTGGACCTGGGCTCCAGGCCCGGCGCCGACGCCAAGCGGGCGGCGCGGGCGGGTAATTTCGCGGCTCTGGGGGTCGCGGCGCGGGTCCTGAGGCTCAAGGGCCTTGGCGGCTTGGTGGTGATCGATCTGGTGGGGCGGGGGCATGACGCTCCGGCGTTGCTATCGGCGGCGCGCGTTGCCTTCGGTCCTGACAACCCTGGCGTCGCTCTGGGCGCGGTCAGCCGTTTTGGAACCCTCGAGCTGACGGTCCCACGCCGGGCGCGGCCGGTGATCGATATCCTGAGCGATCCTGGCGGCGCCATGAGCGTCCTGACCGAAGCGCTGGCGGCAGTCCGGGCGCTGGAGCGCGAGGCGGTAGCCGACGGCGGCGGCAGGTTCGAGGGCGTGGCGTCGATCGCCGTGGCCGAAGCCGCCGCGCCGGCGTTGGGCGCCCTGACCGCCAGGCTCGGGGCGCGGATCAGCGTTCGTGGTGAAGTCGGGCGCGGGCGCGGCCAAACCGAGGTGACGAGGCTCTAAGGATGCCGGCGAAGTGCCCGATCTGTGCGAAACCCGTCGCGGTCGACTATCGTCCGTTCTGTTCGCGGCGGTGCGCCGACGTCGATCTGCAACGTTGGCTGGTAGGGCGGTATGCAATCCCGGCGGCGCCAGAGGACGAGGACGACGACGATCCGGGACGCCCCCGGACGTCCGGGGAAGAGTTCGAGCCGTGAGCATCGCACTTGTGGACAACGCGCTTGGGGGTGCCTATAGACCGCGCTCCAAAATTCTCGGCCTGGGTAGCTCAGTTGGTAGAGCAGCGGACTGAAAATCCGCGTGTCGGTGGTTCGAATCCGCCCCCAGGCACCACAACCACCAGAAACGTCAATTATTGTTATCTGCCTACGAAGCAGGCGCCTGATCGGCGTCGGTGACTGATTGACCGATTTCTCATCGGCGCCTGCCGAGATAAACGCCGCGCCGCCGGACTGTCCCGGAACCGAATTTCATCGATAAATGGTGCGTTGCGAAGAATTTTCTCCCCCGCCCCGGCAAAACCACGCCCCCTAATGGGGAAAAAATTGCTGCGACGCAATGTAAACGGGGTTCTCTTTCGGTCTCTAGCCGCTGGCGGCCGCGCCGAGCCCCTTGACGCAAAAAAAATGGGTTGCCAAAGGGGCCACACCGCAAGTCTAACACAGCGGTAATGCGAAGGGTGACGCGCGCCGAGGTGCGGCCTAGCCCACATAAACATGTGCACGATTAAGCAGGAACCGTCGCCAGATGCTCGAAATGAAACGAACTTCACCCATCATTGCTCTGGTCGGCGCTTTGGCGCTCCTGACGAGCGTAACAGCCCACGCCCAGACGGCGGCTCCGGCCCCGGCTCCCGCCGTGGCAGCTTCGGCCGCGGTCGCTTCCGCAGTGGCCCCGGCCGCCGACGCCGAGGCCGCCGGTGAAGCGGCCAAGGTCGGCGGCGACGCCAACGGCCACCTGACGCCCATCGTCATGTTCACTCAGGCGGACCTGGTCGTGAAGATCGTGATGATCGGCCTGCTGGCCTGCTCGCTGGGCACCTGGGGCCTTCTGGTCCTGAAGCTCACCGAGTTCTCCGCTCTTAAGAAGTCCTCCGACAACTTTCTGGAAAGCTTCCGTGGCGCCAAGTCGATTCAGGATATGGGCCGCGTCGCCGAGTCCGAGGAATTTGCCGGCAACCCGCTGGCCGACATGGCGGCCGCCGCCGCCTCGGAAGTCGAACTTTCCCGCCAGGCGGGACTGTCGGTCACCGGAGAACACCGCGACTCGACGATTACCCGCGCCACGCAGGCGATCGGCGCCGTTCAGTCCTCCCTCGCCCGCCGCCTTTCGGGCGGCATGCAGTTCCTGGCCTCGGTCGGCGCGAATGCTCCGTTTATCGGCCTGTTCGGCACGGTCTACGGGATCATGAATTCGTTCATCGGCATCGCCAATACCAACACCACCAATCTGGCCGTCGTGGCTCCTGGTATCGCCCAGGCGCTGCTCGCCACGGGTATCGGCCTGTTCGCCGCCATCCCGGCGGTTATCTTCTACAACCTGTTCCAGACCCAGATCACCGGCTACGGCTCCCGCTCGGAAGGCTTTGTCGCTGAACTGATTAACGCCATTTCCCGGCAGCTCGACAAGGGAGCGTAAGGCGGATGGCCGCGAAACTCTCTGGAGGAAGAGGCGGCCGCTACGACGTCGCGCAGAACGCCTCGATCAATGTGACGCCCTTTGTGGACGTCATGCTGGTACTCTTGATCATCTTCATGGTGGCCGCGCCTCTGGCCAGCGTAACGATCAAGGTGGCGCTTCCGCCGGCGGCGGCCAAGGCCGCCCGTAAGCCGCCCAAGATCATCTATCTGTCGATCAAGAAGGACGGCCGGGTGTTTGTCGGCGACACAGCATCTGATCTGGACACCCTAGCCGCGGATTTGACGACGGCGATTGGTGGGGCCAACCCTTCGAACGAGCGGATTTTCATTCGCGGCGACCAGGACGTCCTTTATGAGAACTTCATGGGCGTGATGAACAAACTTCAAGACAGCGGCTTCTATAGCGTGGCCCTGGTGGGTGAGGACAAGTCTGGGCTTAAGCAATGACCGATACGCCCCCGACCACTTCTCAACTGATCGACATCGCTCACCCGAGCCACAACCCGTTCGATGTTCCACGGCCCCGCAACCGACGCGGCCTGATCTATGCCATCGCTCTGGCGGTCGGCATCCACGGCATCATCGGCTACTATCTGTGGCAGTGGAAATTCAAGGCGGAGTATCAGAACTTCACCGACGAAAAGACGGACGCTCAGCTGATCAAGCCGCCTCCGCCACCGCCGCCACCGCCACCGCCGCCGCCGCCGCCGAAGAATATGCCACCGCCGCCGGTTCAGCCCCGGCCGCCGGTCGCTGTTCCTCTGAATGTGCCGGCTCCGCCGCCGCTGAACATCGCGCCGATCGAGCGGCCCAAGCCGACGCCCGCGCCTCCGGTCGTGGCGTCTCCGGCCCCGCCGCCGCCGCGCGCGAGCATCATCTCGAACCCGAGCTTCGTTTCGAAGCCGACGAACGATGACATGCAGCGGTTTTTTCCTGAACGTGCCCAGCGGCTTAACGTCAATGGCAAAGCCGGCCTCAGCTGCACGGTGACCGAGCAGGGCAAGCTGGTCGATTGCGCGATCACTAATGAAGATCCGCCCGACCAGGGATTTGGCGATGCGACCCTGAAGGTGGCGAAAATCTTTAAACTGAAGCCCAAGACCTTGGATGGCGCGCCTGTCGCGGGTGGTAAATTCCAGGTCGTGATCAGGTGGCAGAACGCCAAGGACTAAGGTCTAACCCATACGATTGCGCGTTTGATGAAGAGCTCTGGAGCCGTTGGTTCCAGAGCTCTTTTTTCAGGTGAGTCGGTCCTGGCTTGGCGGCGGATTGGTCGCCCGCTTGATCGCCGGCCGCATCACGACTAAACGAAGCGACCCGTGAATTGGCCGCCTTAGCTCAGTTGGTTAGAGCGCTAGATTGTGGATCTAGAGGTCCTCGGTTCGAGCCCGAGAGGTGGTACCATTCCAGGCTGTCGGCCCCCAGGCTCTCGGCCCCAGGCTGTCGGGGCTTTGTGCGGCTGAAGCTCTGCAGGTGAGTCAGACGACTTCGAGCGGCGCCAGGGCGCAGGGCTGGTCCGCCTGACCGGTCTCGATCTGCAGAGTGGTGTGGTGGATCGCGAAACGGCCGCGAAGCTCGGAACAGGCGCGGTGAAGAAGCGAATCATCCAGCTCAGCGCCCGGCCGCACCAGATGAGCCGTGAGCGCCGTCTCCGTCGTGCTCATGCCCCAGATGTGCAGATCATGGACTTCGCTGACCCCCGGAAGGCCCTCTAGGTAGCCCAGAACCTCGGCGCGATCGATGGTGGTGGGGACCGCCTGGATGGCCAGGTCGAGTGATTCCCGCATCAGCGACCAGGTGCCCCAGACAATCATTCCGCCGATCGCCAGGCTGACCGCGGGGTCGAGCCAGCTCCACCCGGTCAGCAGAATCACGCCCCCTGACACCACCAGCCCCAAGGCAACCAGGGCGTCCGACGCCATGTGCGCGAAGGCGCTCCTGATATTGAGGTCACCCTTGCGCCCCGAGGCGAACATCAGGGCCGTGAAGCCGTTGACCGCGACGCCGCAGGCCGCGACGGCCATCATCACCAGGCCGCCGGCGGGGGCGGGGTGCATCAGTCGCAGGACCGCCGCCCAGGCGATGCCGCCGGTGACCACCAGCAGCACCACCGCGTTGGCCAGAGCCGCCAGGATCGACGATCCCCTCAGGCCATAGGTGTAGCGTTCGGTGGGCGCCCGCCGAACCAGCCAGGACGCGAGCCAAGCCACCGCGAGGCTGAGAACGTCGCCAAAGTTGTGCCCCGCGTCGGCCAACAGAGCCAGGGAGTTGGCTGAAAGGCCATACAGAGCCTCGGCGAGCACATAGGCCGTGTTCAGGACGATCCCGACCGCGAAGGCGCGGCCGAACGATGCCGGGACGTGGACGTGATGGTGTCCGGCGCGGGCGTGCTGCGCGCCATGGCCATGGTCTTGATGGTGCTCGTGGCCGTGATCATGATCGTGGGAGGGAGGCATCACGGTTGGGCCAAGGCTTGCGTCAAGGCTTGGCTTGTGGCGGCGCGGGCGGCTGCCAGTTCCGCTGGCGATGTCCCTCTTAGAATATCTCCCGTTGCCGAAGGATAGGCCACTTTTGGCCCGCCGACGTTCGGGTCGGTGGCAGTCTGAATGGCCGCGAGGTCCGACGGCCGGGACATGCGCAGCGCCGCCGCTTCCCGATGGGTATGGGTCACGCAGCCGGCCAGAGCGACCAGAAAGACCGGCAATAAAGTCAAGGCGCGCGGGATCATGCGGCAGGCTCCAGATGGCGAACCGGCTCCTCGCCGTCAGCGAAGAGCCACGCAGTCGATCCTAGAGAACGCTGAGCATGTCCGCCACCAGGGGGTGGCGGACGATATCCTGATCGGCCAGACGCACCACGGCGATGTTGGACAGGGTTTCGAGCTTGTCCGCCACCGAGGCCAGACCGGAGAGCTCAGGCAACAGGTCCGACTGGTTGGGATCGCCGGTGACGATCATGGTGGAATTCCAGCCCAACCGGGTCAGCAGCATCTTGAGCTGCACATAGGTGCAGTTCTGAGCCTCGTCGATGACCACGAAGGCGTTGTTCAAGGTGCGCCCGCGCATGAAACCGACCGGGGCGATCTCTATCGCGCCTTCGGTGATCAGCGCCCGCACGCGTTTCATCGACAGGCGGTCGGAAAGCGCGTCGTAGAGCGGCCGCAGATAGGGGGCCAGCTTGTCTTCTAGTTCGCCCGGCAGGTAGCCGAGGGACTCGCCCGCTTCCACCGCCGGCCTGGAGAGCACGATGCGCCCCACCTTGCCCGCTTCCAGGGCCTCCACGGCCTTGGCGATGGCCAGGTAGGTCTTGCCGCTGCCGGCCGGACCCAGCGCCAGCACAAGGTTCTTGGCGTCGATGGCTGCGATCAGGCGTTCTTGACCCGGAGACTTGGCCTTGATGGTCTTCAGATAGCCCTGCTCGCGATCGTCGTTCTGGGGCAGGGGAGTCCAGCCGCGCGCCGTCGGCAGCTGCCTGATTTTAGAGTTGTCGTCGAACTGTCGTTCGTCGAACGCGCCTTCGCGCACCAGTCTCTTCAAGGGTCGCTTGGTCATGGTCATGCTCCGTTAGCGCCAAAGAAAAAGGGCGACACCGAAACGGCGCGCCCTCTGGGAAGAACATCTGAAAAAACTGAACCGGAACGGCCCCGCGCGAAACCGCCTACAGGCCTCTGAGGAGGCGGTGTTGACCGTCCGGCCACAAAACGCGACACCCGGTTCTCCGTGCACGAGGACGCCGCGAGCCAACCCACGGCGAATCACTCAATTCGATTGATGCTAACGACGTTTCGAGCCAGTTAATCAAGAGTCGGTTTTCAAGATTAGGGGGTAGACTGATGAGTGTCTTTAGATTGGCGGGGGCCGCTCCCACCCTACCTCCGAACGATGAATACTGGATAGCGCCGACGGCAAGCGTGATCGGCAATGTCATATTGAGGAAGAACGCTAGTGTCTGGTTCGGGGCGGTATTGCGCGGCGACAATGACCCCATAGTCGTTGGTGAAAATTCGAACGTTCAGGACAATTCTGTGCTTCACACCGATTTTGGTCAACCGTTGACCATTGGCACCAATGTCACCATCGGCCACATGGTGATGCTGCATGGCTGCACGATCGGCGACGGCAGCCTGATCGGTATCGGCTCGATCGTGCTGAATGGCGCGAAAATTGGCAGAAATTGCATCATTGGCGCGAACAGCCTGATCACCGAAGGCAAGGAAATCCCCGACAACTCGATGGTTATGGGCTCGCCTGGAAAGGTGGTGCGGATCCTGAGCGATCAGCAAGCGGCGGGGCTGGCCGCCGGCGCACTGCACTACGTCGAGAACTGGAAACGCTTTAAGGCCGGTCTCAGGCCGCTCATCGCCGATCCCCCAAACCTGAACTCACAAGAAATCTGAACCCAAAAGAAATCTGAACCTCGAGGAAACCCCATGGCCTATGAATTCATCGCCGTCGAACGCGACGGCCCGATCACCACCATCACCCTCAACCGGCCCGAGGTGATGAACGCGCTCCACTCGCCGTCTCATTTCGAGATGGACGAGGCGCTGAACGCTTTCGCGGCCGATCCGGACCAGTGGGTGGGAATCATCACCGGCGCCGGCGACCGGGCCTTCTCGGCCGGCAACGACCTCAAGTGGCAGGCCACGGGCGGCAAGATGGGCTCTCCGCCCTCGGGCTTCGCCGGGCTGACCTCGCGCTTCGACCTGGCCAAGCCGCTGATCGCCGCGGTCAATGGCGTAGCCATGGGCGGGGGCTTCGAGATCGCCCTGGCCTGCGACCTGATCATCGCCGCCGAGGGGGCGATCTTCGCGCTTCCCGAGCCCCGCGTAGGCCTGGCGGCCCTGGCCGGCGGCTTGCACCGCCTGCCGCGCGCCGTCGGCCTGAAGCGCGCCATGGGCATGATTCTGACCGCGCGCCGGGTCTCGGCCCGCGAGGGGCAGGAGCTGGGCTTCGTCAACGAGGTCACCACTAAGGAAGAGCTGTTGCCGACGGCGCGCCGCTGGGCCGGTCTGATCGGCGAATGCAGCCCGATGTCGATTCGCGCCTCCAAGGCCGCGGTTCTGAAGGGCCTCGACGAACCGACCCTCGCGGCAGCCATCCGCGGGCAGAACCGCTATGAAGAGGTCGCGGCCCTGTTCAAGTCGGAGGACTTCGTCGAAGGGCCGTTGGCTTTTTCGCAAAAGCGACCACCCCAGTGGAAGGGCCGCTGACAGCGGTTTCGCCCAGGCCTCCGAACGCCTAAAGAAACGGCCCATGACAGCAGCCGCCGCCGAACCCAGCACCCGCCGTTCCGCCGGGATCGTCGGGTTGGCGGTGATCGCCTCGCGGCTGTTCGGCCTGATCCGCGAGCAGATTTTCGCGGCCATGTTCGGGGCCGGTAAGTTACTGGACGTTTATCTGGCCTCGTTCCAGATTCCCAACCTGCTGCGCGATCTGTTCGCCGAGGGCGCCCTTTCCATCGCCTTCACGACGATGTTCACCCGGTCGTGGGATCAGGATGGCGAGGGTCCGGCCTGGGAACTGGCCAATCTGATCCTGTCGACGATGATCGCTATCCTGGGCGTGCTCTGCCTGGTGGCGATCGCGGCGTCGCCAATGCTGGTCGAATTGACCAACCATGGCTACCACACGATACCCGGAAAGTTCGAGCTGACGGTTCAGCTGACCCGGGTGCTGTTTCCCTTCATCCTGTTCGTATCCCTCGCCGCCGCCGTGATGGGCATGCTCAACGCCCGCTTTGTGTTCGGCGTGCCGGCGTCGGCTTCCACGGTGTTCAATATCGTCTCGATCACGGCCGGTGTCGGCCTGGCATATTTGTTCGAACCGTCGGCGCGCGCCAACTGGCTGCACCCGGTGTTCACGGAGCGCGCCCTGTTCGGGGTCAGCGCCGGGGTGCTGCTGGGCGGACTGGCGCAACTGTTGATGCAGCTGCCGTCGCTCTACAGGCTGGGGTTCAGGTTTCGCTGGCGGTTCAATCTGGCCGACCCACGCCTGGCCCAGCTTTGGAGCCTGATGTGGCCCAGCGTGGTGGCCGGCGCGGCCGTGCAGGTCAATGTCCTGGTCAACGGCAATTTCGCCTCGGAGATCAACGGCGGCCGTTCCTGGCTATATTGCGCCTTCCGGTTGATGCAGCTGCCGCTGGGGGTGTTCGGGGTATCCCTGGCCACGGCGACCCTCCCCGCGGTGACCAGGGCCTTCGCGCGGGGGGATATGGCCGCCTTCGGCCGCACCGCCCGCGATTCCCTGCGACTGGCGTGGTTCCTGGCCCTGCCGGCCTCCGCCGGCCTGGGGTTTCTCGCCCGGCCGATCATCGC
The DNA here is from genome assembly GCA_043742805.1 of Caulobacteraceae bacterium. Lineage (GTDB taxonomy): Bacteria > Pseudomonadota > Alphaproteobacteria > Caulobacterales > Caulobacteraceae > Acaudatibacter. The sequence continues at coordinate 21,440 of JAYTXV010000335.1, forward strand.
TCTGATCTATCAGCACGGGCGTTTCAGCGCCCATGACACCGCCCAGACGGCCCTGGCCCTGCAGGCCTATTCCGTCGGCCTGGCGGCCTATGCGGCGATCCGGGTGCTGACCCCCTGTTTCTATGCCCTCGGCCTGCCCAAGATCCCGCTGAGGGTCAGCCTGATCGGCATAGCGATCAATCTGGCGCTCAATCTGTTCAACGCCAGAGTCCTGGGTCTCGGCCATGCCGGTCTGGCCCTGATCACCTCGGCCGTGGCCCTGGTCAACTTTGTGCAACTGATGACGGCGCTGTCCGGGCGCGTCGATCTGGGGGGACTCCGACAATGGAGCGCCTTTCTGGCCAGATGCGCCGTTGCCGCCGGGTTCTGCGGGGCCGCGGCCTGGGGAATCAACCATCTCGCGGAGGCGGCTACGTCCAATGGTCTGTGGAGGGGTGCGGGCTTGGTCACGGCGATCGGCGTCAGCGTCCCGGTCTATTTCGTCGCGGCGCGGGCAATGCGCCTGGAGGAGAGCGCCGAGGCCTGGCGGATGATTCGGCGGCGGCTGCCGGGCGGAAAACAGACCTGACGATTAGGGAGAAGCGGCATGGCGCTCGAACGTTACGACTACATCATCGTAGGCGCCGGGTCGGCGGGGTGCGTGCTGGCGAGCCGGCTGTCCGACGACCCTAAAATCAGGGTGCTGGTGCTGGAAGCCGGCGGCAAGGACAATTCCCTGCTGGTCAGGATGCCAGCCGGCGTCGGCTCGCTTCTGACCGCCAAGGGCGACTACAATTGGGGGTTCTGGACCGAGCCCGAACCCTATCTGGACGGTCGCAAGCTGTGGTGGCCCCGGGGTCGCGGCTGGGGCGGCTCATCATCGATCAACGGCATGATCTATATCCGCGGACACGCCCGCGACTATGACCAGTGGCGCCAGATGGGCCTGCGTGGCTGGGGCTATGCGGATGTCCTGCCCTATTTCATGCGCGCCGAGACC
>JAYTXV010000336.1:0-4866 GCA_043742805.1 Caulobacteraceae bacterium
AGCTTCACGACCGTGGAGGCGTCGCCCGCCCGCCGATCCTTGAGGTAGATGATATATATGCCGTCCTTCACCTCGATGGGCGCGGATAGTTGTCCCGGACGAAGGTCCGCCAGGACGTGATCAATTTCAGGCGCCATTTCGCCGGTCGACACCCAGCCGACATCACCACCGTTCGCGGCCGATGGGGAGTTGGAAAACTGCTTGGCGACGGCGGGGAAGGGCGCGCCCTTCTGAAGCTGGCTTATCAGCTGGTCCGCGCCCTGGCGCGCGGCGGCCATACCGCCAGCGCGGGTGGCGTCGATGAAGACTTCGCCAATCTGATACTGTGGCTTGCCCGCTTCGCCCTCCATGCGCTTTTGGAACGCCTTGATCTGGTCATCGCCGATCTTCAGCCTCTGGCCATATCGCCCCCTGATCCAACCGCGCCAGCTGATCTCGGCGCGCAATTGGTCCCGAAATGTCAGGGGAGCCACGCCTTGGCCGGCGAGTTGCGCCAGCAACTGTGCGCCGCTGGTGTTGTTGCTGCGCGCGATGGAAGCGATTTCGTCGTCGACCTCTTGATCGGAGGCGACAAGGTCGAACTTCTGCGTTTTCCCCTGGGCCCGCAGTTCCTGCATTTCGAGGCGTTCATCAACCAGCGAGCGAATCGCTTCGCGCTGGATATCGGGCAGATTCTGGTCGGTAGGCTGGAGGCCGGCGGTGACGATCAGAAGCCGCATGCGCTGAACGATGTCATAGGTTGACACCAGATCATCGTTAACCGTGACCACCACGCTTTCGGAGATGCCCGATGGCGTGGCTGTCGATAGGGAGGCTGCGGGAGCATCCTGAGCCATGACCGGCTGGAGGGCCGGTTGAAACGCCACAAGGACGGTCGCTACGGAAAGTGTCAAAAGGCGGCGCATCTTACTCCTGCGAACTGTGACGAGGGGGCGGCTCTCCTGGAGAGAACATTTCAACCCACGTCGAGGCGTTTTACCGTGTATTGCCCAATGTGGCGAGCGTTAGGCGCAACACCACCGAAGTTGATGGTCCGAGTGTGCCGTTGAACGTCTCGTCGTGGCGATAAAGCACCTCGACCCTGATGCAATCGTCCCGGTAGACGACTCCCAAGTCTCTCCGCCGCCAATCACCGCCGTCGAAAATCAGGTAGCTGGTCAGCCCCCAGTGACGAACGGGGTAGAATTCGCCATGGATGTCGAGGCTGTTGACCATACCTCCGGCTGGGGCGTTCACCTCTCTGAGATAGCTCACATAGCCCTCGGCGCGGGCGGTTGTGAATGCGGCGCCGGCCTCCAGGCGGTTGACCGCGAAGGTGCTCGAATCAAGTCTGAGACGCGAGAACAGGCGGACTCCTTTGGCTGGCATGGCGTCGGCCGCGAATATCCAATCCGATAACGCCGTTTCCAGACCGGTGCGGGCGGGGATCGACGGGTCGCTCTCGGCGGCGAGCCGGCGACCGATCAAAACGCTGGCGGTGCGGCCGTCGCCAAGAAGGGCGGTCGCCCGCCCACCCAGGGTCACGCTCTGACCACCCTCATGAAGATCCAGGCCAGGCGATCGGTTCGTCTGAAACAGATTGGTCTCATCAAACTCGAATACAGTACTGTCTTCGTTGGGTATTCTCGAATCCTGGGAGGTATTGGGCGAGATCGCGATCTGCGCCAATGGTTCAAGGATATAGCTGACGTCGCCGATCTGTCTGATCAGGGGATAGCTGACATCGGCCCCCACGGTCCCAAAAGCGCGGGTGATCGTGGCGTTCGAGGGACCGCTCTGCACGTGGGCGACGTTGAAGACATCGGCCCGGCCGTTCACAAAGGGTGCGATCCGCAGTCCGTTGGAGAACACAAAGTTGCGACGCCAGTCGGCTTGCAATGTCGCGCGGCGGCTGTCTGTCCCCGTTAGCGCCGTCTGACCGGCGGCGTCCGTGGTGGACAGGGATTGATTTCTTGTCAGAGCGACGGCGCTTCCATCGATCCGGAGGCGACCGCCGAGTATGGCGTCGGGCGCCTCCCAACGGCCTTCTATTAGCGGAGCAATGGTCGGTATCGTGCTTTGGTCATCCGTCGCCCTCAAGCCCTGGACGTTTATGACCGCGACAGACAGGTATGAGAGTTGGCTTTGACCAACGGCATATAACTGTGAGATCAACCGTCGATTATCCGACGCATACAGCCCATGATCCAAAAATGCGTCGCTGACGGAATACTTGTCAAATAAAAGCTTGTCGGATGATCGTTCCGCTGTAAAACCCCATGACCAGTATTTGTTAATATCAAAAGAGCCATTGGCTAATATATAACTTCGTGACGTGTTGCGTCCGAAAAGTTGACCGTTCGATGTAAAATCTCTTGAATACGTATAGCCAGCACGGATTTCCGTAGTCCCAGAATAGAAGCGTTGTCTATAGTCAATATTTAGAAAAGGATTTACGTTGCTATTAATTTGCGGGGTTAGGAGAAAATCCTGGTGAGATGAAATGACGCCATAGTAAGGTTGGTCGTAACTTACGCCACGTGGACCGGAAAAGGTCACGACCGGCAGAAGAAAACCAGATTTTCGCTCGGCGGTAGGGTCGGCGCTTTGCAAGACAGGAATATAAATTACAGTCTGTCCAAGTACTTGTACAGTAGCACCTTTAAAGACAAGAGTTTTTTTTCCAGTATCTTCAATTACTGATTTTGCCTTGATAGACCAAGTTGGATTTTTTTGTCCGTTTTCGGCGCAAACTAGGCAGGGCGTGTAGACAGCATTTACAAATTTTGTAACCTGTGCACTTTTGCGCTCAACGCTCTGAGCGGCAATCAGAACATGGCCCTGAAGTCTGGTGGAGAAGCCGCTCGCGAAACCGTCGCTCATCGACTTATCTAAAGTGATGGTGTCAGCGAACTGGGCTGAACCGTCCGGCTGAAGGATGGTCACCTTGCCCCTGGCGATAACGATCCCGGTCTGGGAATCGTAGTCGACGATTTCCGCCCTTAGCACCCGGCCTTTGTAACGGATCTCGACCCCGCCCGTGGCGATGACATGATGGTTGGTCTGGTTTTGGGTGACAGAGTCCGCCTCGAGATAGAATGCGCCGCCGGCCAAGCCGTCGTCGCCGACGATTTGTTTCGGCGCTTGGCCTGACGACGGGGCCATCGCCGACAGGGTCTTAGCGTGAGCGACGCCGGTCAGCAGCGCCAACGCCAGACCCGCGAAACCGCGACCCGTATTTGACCATCTCCGGCGCAACTTGACCAATCGACCCTCACGCTCTTTCATTTCGCACTTTTCCCGGTTGGCCGAGGTCGTTCCGGCCGCCGTGGCCGACGCTTGACGAGCCCATACTTCGCCAAGCGCCTGGACGCAAAATCCCGGCGCCGGATTAGAGCGCGCGTCAACCGTCCTCAGTGTAGAAGAGCAGGGTGACCGCCGACAGAAACGCGAGCAGCGGCGGCGCCCAGGCCGCCAGTGTGATGGGAATAATGTCGGTCAGGCCAAGCGCGCCGCAAAACTGGTTCAGGAAAAAGAAAGCGAATCCCAGGGCGACACCTAGGCCTGCAAGGCCCGCCAAGTTCCCGAGCCGCCATAGCCTCAGGCAGAATGTCGCCGCCAACATGGTCATCGCAGCCAGCAGCAGGGGCGTCGCCGATAGCTGCTGCAGGCGTAGCTGGTAGGCCGCCGGCGAATAACCGGCCAATTCCGCCGATTTGATCGTCGCGGGTAGATCCCAGAAAGCCACGGCGCCGGGCGCCACGAATTTTTCCATCGCCGAACGACGATCCATGGTGGACGGCAACAACAGAATCTCGGACCGCATCGATTCCGAGCCCGCCCGCGCCTCGCGCGCCCTCGTCAACCGCCAATAGCCGGGCATCAGCAGCGCTTCGTCGGCGTCAATCCGGCGCGTGAATTCAAGGCCTCCCGCTTCTCCGACGCTCTGAATGAAAATTGATACGCCTCTCAGATGAATGGCGCCGCCGACGAGGTCCCTGGATGCGGCGTGTATGACCATTTGGCTGACGCCGTCGCCCTGCCGCAGCCAGATCTCACCGGTCGAACCGGGCAAGCCATCGTTCGTCAGCGCGGCCCTGCGCTCCTCGAAGCGGGCGTTTAGCGCCGCGGAAAGCGGATTGAGAATGCCAATGCTAAACAAACCGATGAGGAATGCCGCGGCCGCGGGGGTTAGGATGAATTGCCAGGCCGAAACGCCCGCCGCCCGCATGGCGATCAACTCACCTCCTCGATTGAGCGTCACGAAGGCGCCCATGGAACCGAACAGGAAGACAAACGGCAGAAGCAGCAGAATGATCGCCGGCGACTTCAACAAGGTCAGTTCGAGCAATTGGGGAAAGCCGATATCGCCTCGCCCCGCCAGCGAACGCGAAACCTCCACCAGGTCCACCAGGATAATGACGGAAGAAACCACCGCCAGCGCGGCCATTACCCCCAGCAGCATGCGTACCAGCAGATAGATGCGTAGCCTCACCCGGTCGCCCGCACGGCTCGATGGTGACGTGTGGAACTCGCGGTGTTGGTGAACAGCAGCCGCGCCGCCGCCAGGGCTACCAAAATCGGCACTCCGTATTGCAGGGCATTCGCGGTCGGCCAACTGACGCTTGCATTTTGCACGGCGAATCCCAGCACTCGGGTCACAAGGGCGACCATCGCCACCACCGCGATACGCATCCCATAGCCCAGCCGACTGAAGCCAGCCCCAAGCACCGCCGACAGGGACAAGGTCATGAAGCTCAAATTATAGAGCGGCGCCGAAAATCTCGAATGCACCTCGGCGACATTAGGCTTCGGAGTCGCGCTGTCAAAAGTCTGTTCTGTATCGGGGGAGATTAATTCGTGGATATATTGATCCGACAATTTGTA
>JAYTXV010000337.1:0-2002 GCA_043742805.1 Caulobacteraceae bacterium
GGAGGCCGACTGGCAAGTCTATTGGCTGCCTAGTTTCCTGTTCGTGGATTCACCATCCGCCATGGCCAGCGGAAGGGAAATCTACGGCTACCCAAAAACGGCCGCGGGCTTCGAAAATCGGCGCGAGGGAGACCACGCCGACCCCACGGTCACTCTGAATGTCCAGCATTTTCCTGTCTTCGGGCCGAACAAGCGGCCTGTCACGGAGCCCCTCGTTACTATCGGCCATGGGGGCCCGGGGGTGGTCGCGCCGGACATGTTTTCCATGATCGGGACGGCCTGGGATCTGATCGGCGGAATTGTCGGCGGGGCGCCTACCCACCGCGATGGTTTCCACCTGCCCCCGTGGCCCAGCCTGTCGATGCCGCAGATTCTGCTTCAGCAGGTCCGCGATCCGGTGTCGATCGGACGGGCTTCGGTCCAATCCATCGTCAGCGTCGCGCCCAAGACGTTGAAGGTTACCGGCGCCGGGCTGTTGCATGCGCCGACCGTCGTGGACATATCCCCATCAGCGAGCCACCCGATCCGGGAAACCCTGGGCCTGTCGGCTTCGCAAGAGGCGGAACTAGGATTTTGGCTCACTCAGGACTTCGAAGTCGGCGCCGCGGAACGATTGGCGTGACGCTTTTGACGGTGCGCGGGATCCGCTTTCGTTGACACCCCCCACGCACGGTTTAGAAGGTGCGCCATGGAATTTAGAGGTGCGATTTAGGTCTATGGATTCAGCCTCCCCGGGCACTCGCGAGCGCCCGCTTTCTCCGCATATCCTGATATGGCGATGGCATGTGACCATGGCGATGTCGATTGTCACCCGGGTCACGGGCGGGGCTTTGTATGCTGGCTTCTTCCTGATGGCCGGCTGGGCTCTGGCTCTGGTTTCCGGGCAGGAAGCCTACGCGACCTACATGGGCCTTTTGGGCTCGATTCCAGGCAAGATCGTGCTCTTCGGGTTCACCCTGGCGGTGTTCCTGCATCTCGGCGGTGGCCTGCGCCATCTGATCTGGGACCTGGGCAAGGGCTATGCAAAGGGCGAGGCCAACGCGAGCGCTTGGGGCGCAATGGTGTTCGCGGTTGTCGCTTCAATCGCCGTCTGGGTGATCGCGGCCATGATGGGGGCGCTTTAGATGTCGACCGAATCGAAGTCCTCGGCCTATCGCACCGCGCTGGGCCGCGCCCGGGGCCTAGGCTCGGCCAAAAGCGGTGTCGGCCGTTTCATTGGCGAACGCGTAACCTCTGTAGCGCTGATATTTCTGGTGATCTGGGGCGTGTGGTCGGCGCTCACCCTGGCGCGTGGAGGCTATGACGGCGCGGTCCAGTGGATCGCCTCGCCGGTCAACGCGGTCCTGCTGCTGCTGCTGGCGATTGTCGGCTTCTATCACATGCAAGTGGGCATGACCGTGATCGTCGAGGACTACATCGGCAAGCCGACCACCAAGGCCCTGGTGCTGATGGCCAACGCCTTCGCCTGCTGGGGCGGCATGGCGCTGACGATTGTCTGTGTTTTAAAAGTGGCCTTGATCGGCGGAGGAAGTTGAGTATGGCGTCCTATGAGGTGATCGACCATCGGTTCGACGTCGTGGTGATCGGGGCCGGCGGCTCCGGGCTACGCGCGGCTCTGGGGTGCGCGGCGGCTGGACTGAAAACTGCCTGTATAACCAAGGTGTTTCCCACTCGCTCGCACACCGTCGCCGCCCAGGGCGGCATTTCGGCCAGCCTTGGCAACATGGGCCAGGACGACTGGCGGTGGCACATGTACGACACCGTCAAGGGGTCGGATTGGCTGGGCGATCAGGACGCCATCGAATACTTGGTCCGCAACGCGCCGGCGGCGGTCTATGAGCTCGAACACTGGGGCGTGCCCTTTTCGCGAACCCCGGACGGCAAGATTTATCAGCGCGCCTTTGGCGGCATGACCAAGAACTATGGCGAGGCGCCGATCCAGCGCACCTGCGCCGCCGCCGACCGCACCGGCCACGCCATGCTGCACACCATGTATGGTCAA
>JAYTXV010000338.1:0-8749 GCA_043742805.1 Caulobacteraceae bacterium
CGCCGCCAGCAGGCACATCGGCACGATCAGGATCACCGCGAACGGCAGGCTGACGCTCTCGTACAGGGCGGCCAGCAACAGGAACACGAACACCACCGCAGCGCCGAACACCAGCAGCCCGGTGTTGCCGGCGAGGCGTTCCTGATAGGCCAGTTCGCTCCATTCGTAGCCATAGCCCGGGGGCAGGGTGGCCTTGGCCAGCCGTTCCATGGTGTCCAGCGCCTGGCCGCTGGAATGACCGGCCGCCGCCTCGCCATTGATCTCAGCCGACGGGAACAGGTTGTAGCGCAACACCCGGTAGGGACCGGTGATGTGTTTCAGGGTCACCAGGCTGCCCAGAGGCACCATGGCCCCCGACCGCGAGCGGGTCTTCAGCTCGGTCAGCCGGCTTTCGTCGTCGCGGAAGTTGCTGTCGGCCTGGGCCAGAACCTGGAAGGTGTGGCCGAACAGGTTGAAGTTGTTGACGAAAGTCGATCCCAGATAGGTCTGCAGAGTGTCGAATACATTGGTCGGGTTGACCCCCAGAATCTGGGCCTTGGCGCGGTCGATGTCGACAAACAGCCTGGGTGTCCTGGTGTTGAAAGTCACGAAGGCCGCGCTGATCTCCGGCGCGCGGTTGGCGGCGGCGGCCAGGTCCCGGGTCACCGCCTCCAGGGCCTTGGCGCCGTGGCCGCCCTGGTCCTGAATGATCATCTTGAAGCCGCCGGTGGCGCCGATGCCGCGGACCGGCGGCGGCACGATGATCTTGACGTCCGCCCCGGTGACCGGCGCCACCCGCTTTTGCAGATCCGCCAGCACCTGTTTGGGGCTCAGCCCCATGGCGGCGCGGGCCTCGAACGATTTCAGGATGATATAGATCTGGCCGCTGTTGGAGGCGGTGGTGCCGCTAGTGGCGTCGACGCCGGCGTAGATCGAGGCGGCCTCCACGGTCGGGGCTTCGCGCAGGCGATGGGCCACGTCTCGCACCACCCCGTCGGTGCGGCCGAGCGACGAGCCGGGCGGCAATGTGATCGCCACCAGCAGATTGCCCTGATCCTGGGCCGGGATGAAGCCCTTGGGCGTCACCGCGAAATCCCAGCCCGCCAGCGCCACCAGTCCGGCATAGACCACCAGCATCAGCACGACCATCCGCAGCACCCGCTGGATCAGCCGCGCGTAGGCGCCCGCCAGTCGGTCGAAAGCCTGGTTGAAACCATCGGCGAACCGCCGAAACGGGGAGGGCCGCCCACCATCCTTGGCCGCCGACGGGTTGTGGGGTCGCATCAGCAGCGCCGCCATGGCCGGCGACAGGGTCAGGGACAGCACCAGCGAGATCACCGTCGAGGAGGCGATGGTCAGGGCGAACTGGCGATAGAACTGTCCGGAAATGCCGGGAATGAAAGCGGTGGGGATGAACACCGCCATCAGCACCAGGGCGATGGCCACCAGGGCCCCGCCCACTTCGTCCATGGTCTTGTGCGCGGCCTCGCGCGGCGACATGCCCCCGCGCAGGTGCCGGTCTATATTCTCGACCACGACGATGGCGTCGTCGACGACGATGCCGATGGCCAGCACCAGACCGAACAACGACAGGCTGTTGAGCGAATAGCCGAACGCTCCCAGCACCGCGAAGGTGCCGATCAGCGACACCGGGATGGCCATGATCGGGATCAGCGCCGCCCGCCAGGATTGCAGGAAGAACAACACCACCAGCACCACCAGAGCCACGGCGATGAACAGGGTCTTCTCCACCTCGTTGATCGAATCGCGGACATATTGGGTCGGGTTGAAGATCACCCGGTAGTCGAGGCCCTGGGGAAAGCTTTGCTTGAGCGTCTCCATGGTCGCCTTGACCGCATCGACCGTCTGCAGGGCGTTGGAGCCCGGCTGTTGCAGCACCCCCATCGCCACCGCGTTCTTCTCGTTCATATAGGCGTTGGTGCTGTAGTCCTGAGCTCCCAGTTCGACTCTAGCGACATCGCCGACACGGGTCACCCGGCCCTGCGGGTCGGTCTTGACGATGATGTCCGCGAACTCCCGGGTAGTGCTCAGCCGCCCAAGCGCCTGCACGTTCAGCTGATAGGCGCTGGCCACGGAGGCGTCGGGCGGCTGGCCGATCGCCCCGGCCGCCACCTGGACGTTCTGGCCTTTCAGGGCCGCGACGATGTCCTCGACGGTCAGGTTGCGGGCCGCCGCGCGGTCGGGGTCGATCCAGATCCGCATCGCATAGTCGCGCGCCGCGCGGCTGCCCACGTCGCCGACACCCGGCACGCGGAGCAGGGCGTCGCGGATATGCAGGCCGACATAGTTGGCGATGTATTTCTGGTCCAGCGACCCGTCGGGCGAGAAGGTATGGACCGCCATCAGGAAGTCGGTGGAGGCCTTGCGCACCGTGACGCCGGCGGCGTTGACCTCGGCGGGCAAGCGCGGCGTGGCCGCCGACACCCGGTTCTCCACCAGCACCTGGGCCTGGTTGGGATCGGTGCCCAGCTTGAAGGTCACGGTGATGGTCAGGTGGCCATCGCCGGTAGCCTGGGAGGACATGTAGAGCATGTTCTCCACGCCGTTGATTTGCTCCTCGATCGGCGCGGCGACGCTTTCGGCCAGGGTCTCGGCCGAGGCGCCTGGATAGTTGGCCTGCACGCTGACCGTCGGCGGCGTGATGTCCGGATACTGGGCCACCGGCAGATTGGGAAAGGCGATCGCCCCGACCAGGGTGATCAGGATCGCGATCACGCTGGCGAAAACCGGCCGTTCAATAAAGAAGTGGGAAAAGCGCATCGGCCGGCGGCGCCCTTAGCGAGCCGCGTCGGCGGAGGTGGCCGTGGAGGCGGGCGGGCCGGGGTCCAGGGCGCGAACCGAGGGTGGCGTGGCTGTGATCCGGCCCGCCACGGCCCTGACCTTATGGCCGCCCTGGGCGCGCTGCACGCCGTCGATGATCACCTGGTCACTGGCCACCAGGCCGCTACGCACCACCCGCAGGCCATCGGTCAGCGGACCCAGGTCCACCGCCCGCATCCGCGCCACCGCGTCGGGGCCGACCACGTACACCACCTGGCGCTCCTGGTCGGTGACCACCGCCCGGTCGGGGACCAGCAGCGCCGGATAGGAACCCGATCCCAGCAGCCGCATGTGGCCGAACATGCCGGGCGTCAGGAAATGGTCGGGATTGGCCACGACCGCCCGGCCGCGGATCGTGCCGCTGCCGGTATCCAGCGCGTTGTCGACGAAGTCCATGTGACCTTTCCAGCGGTAGGTCGGCTCGTCCTGAAGGCGGATTTCCACCGGATTGGCCTGCCGCCGCGACGAAGCCCGCGTGCCGGCCTCGTTCTCCCGCTGGTATTTCAGATAGAGCGCCTCGGAGCCGGTGAAGGTGAAGCGGATCGGGTCGAGATTGACGATATTGGTCAGCACCGTGGTGTCGGCCGTGACCAGATTGCCCGGCGCCACGCGACGATCGGAAACCCGCCCGCCGAGCGGCGCCAGCACCTGAGTGAACGAGACGTTCAGCGCGGCGGCCCGGGCGGCGGCCTGGGCGCTGATCACGTCGGCGGCGGCCTGACCCTGGGCGGCGACCAGGGTCTCATAGGTCTGCTGGCTGATCGCCTTGGCCGCCAGCAGGGTCTGGCCCCGCGCCGCCTGAGCCCTGGCGTTTTCCATTGTCGCTCGGGCGCGGGCCTCCTGGCCCTTGGCCTGGTCGAGGACGGCCTGATAGGGCCGCGCGTCGATGGTGAAGAGCCGCTGACCCTGCTTGACGTAGTCGCCGTCCTTGAATCCAACGCTGACCAGATAGCCGGAAACCCGGGGGCGGACATCGACCGAATCGATGGCCGCGAACTGGCCGACATAGTCGTCCCAATCGATCACGCTCATCCGCAGGGGCGTTGCGACGGTCACCGTGGGCGCCGGCGCGGGAGGCGGGGCTTGTTTACCTTCGCAGCCCGCGAGCGCCGCGCCGAGCAGCAGCAGACCACGCAGCGCGGGCGAGCCGAATAAGGATAGGTTACGCATGGACGCGTCTCGAATGGCGACGTGAATTCGATGGACAGACCCGGGTCCGACTCATCCCCCGCGGGGCGCGGCCCCGCGCCGCCTCGCCGGACCCCAGCCGCCTTAGACACCAACCACCTTCGTGCGGCAATGGCGCAAGGTCCGGGACTCTTAAGCTGTTCAGATCGGCGCCGCCCCGCTTACCGCCGACGCCCTCGGCGGCGGCGATAGGCGTATCCAGGTTGGGGATGGAAAAAATCCGGGCTAGGGTGACCCTCAAAGATCATCAGCCGGAGGATACTCGATGAGCGCGCTCAAATTCCTGATCAATGGTCGTCTCGAAGACGGCGATATGACCATGAAGGTCATCAACCCGGCCACCGGCGCTGAGGAATTCGATTGCCCCCGCGCCTCGATGGCCCAACTCGACCGCGCCGTGGCCGCCGCCAAGGCCGCCTTCCCGGCCTGGAGCCGCGCGCCGATGGCCGAGCGCAAGGCGGCGCTGTTGAAGATCGCCGACATCATCGAGGCCAACGCCGCCGAACTGGCCCGGATGCTGACCCAGGAACAGGGCAAGCCGATCGGCGACGCCACCGGCGAGGTCCATGGCGCGGCCGCCTTCTTCCGCTATTTCACCAGCCTCGACCTGCCGATGAAGGTGATCGAGGACAGCGATGGCAAGCGCGTCGAGGCCCATCGCCGCCCCCTGGGCGTGGTCGGAGCCATCATCCCCTGGAACTTCCCGCTGATCCTCATGGCCTTCAAGGTGCCGGCCGGCCTGCTGGCCGGCAACACCATGGTGGTCAAGCCTGCCGCCACCACGCCGAGAGCCACGGTGCGGCTGTTCGAACTGATCAAGGACGCGATCCCGGCCGGGGTGCTCAACGTGGTCGCCGACGCCAACGACCTGGGCGGCGCGATCACCAGCCATCCGGACATCCGCAAGGTCTCGTTCACCGGCTCCACCGCCACCGGCCGCAAGGTGATGGCCGGCGCCGCAGAGATGCTCAAGCGCATCACCCTGGAACTGGGCGGCAACGACGCCGGCATCGTGCTCGAGGGCTCAGACCCCAAGACGGTGGCTCCCAAGATCTTCGCCGCCGCGTTCCAGAACAGCGGTCAGGTCTGCATCGCCATGAAGCGGGTCTACGTCCATGAGTCGATCTACGACGCCATGTGCCTGGAGCTGGCGGGGCTCGCCAACGCCGCGGTGATCGGCGACGGGCTTGAGCAGGGCACCCAGTATGGTCCGCTGCAGAACAAGATGCAGTACGACCGGGTGCTGGAGCTGATCGAGGACAGCCGCGCGCACGGCAACATCATCGCCGGCGGCGAGACCCCCGATCGCCCCGGCTATTTCATCCGCCCGACCATCGTGCGCGACATCACCGACGGCACGCGCCTGGTCGATGAGGAACAGTTCGGCCCGGTTCTGCCGGTAATCTCCTACTCCGACCCCGAGGACGCCCTGGTCCGCGCCAACGCCAGCCCCTGGGGCCTGGGCGGCTCGATCTGGTCCACCGACCTGGACAAGGCCTACGATCTGGCCGGGCGCATGGAGGCCGGCACGGTGTGGATCAACAAACACGCCGACCTCGCCCCCAACATCCCCTTCGGCGGCGCCAAGCAATCGGGCCTAGGTGTCGAGCTAGGCGAAGAGGGCCTGGCGGAATTCACCCAGCTACAGATCATCAACATGGCGAAGTAGGGACCCTCAGCCCCGGTTGGAAAGCGCCAGCCGGGCGCCGAACCCTATGAATACGCAGCCTGTCAGACGGTCGAGCACAGTCACCACGCCAGGCTTCGCCAGATAGCGGCCGATCGGCGCGGTGGCGGCGATCAGGGCGCCGGACCAGATCAGGCCCATCACCACGTGGATGCATGCCAGCATGAACACGTAAGGCGGCATGGCCATGCCGGGCGGCGTGAACTGGGGCAGAAAGCTGACATAAAACACCCCGACCTTGGGGTTGAGCAGATTGGTCAGCATACCCCGGCGCAGGGCGTCCATCGGTCCGCGATCCCGAGGCGCTGGTCCGGAGTCAAGGGCGACGGTTCGCCTGGGCTTCAGGACCAGGGTGGCGCCGAGATAGACCAGATAGGCCGCGCCGGACCATTTCAGGACCGTGAAAGCGAGAGGCGAGGCGGTCAGCAAAGCGCCCAATCCCAGGGACACGCTCGCGCCCCACACCAGGCAGCCCAGCCCGATGCCCAAGGCGGCGAAGGCGGCCGGCCGCCGGCCTTCCACCGTGGCGGCCCGCAGCACCAAGGCGGTATCCAACCCCGGCGTCAGGGTCAGCAAGCCCGCGGCGGCCAGGAAGGCGATCAGGGATTGGACGGGAGTCATGGGGCGGCGTGTAGCGCGCCAAACCGGCTGTCGCCAGCACGGTTGACGCGGTGTGCGGCGGCCGATTTCTGTCCTGACAATCCCAGCCACCTAGGTTCCGCGAGTTGACCCCGCACTCTCGATACGTAGTGTCGCGCCACATTTTTTTGCGGCGCTATCTGCGATTCTAGCTGTAAGCGCCCCGATTTCCAGCTCAGTGAGTGTCTTGTCGCGAGGTTGGATGAAAACCTCGACCCCAAGTGACTTTTTACCTTCGGGTATGCTCTTGCCTTCATAGAAGTCGAAGACTCGAGCATGGGCGATCAGAGTGCGATCGGTGGCGAGCACGGTTTTCACGAGGTCGCCCGCTGGCAGATCGTGAGGCACTACGAACGCGAAGTCCCGGGTCAGGGGCATCAGCGGCGACAGGGTCAGGGCCGGCTTGGTCTTCACCGCCTTTTTCTTGGCTTCGGGAATCGCCTCCACCCAGATTTCGAACGCATACACCGGTCCCGGCGTGTCGAGCATCTTGAGGGTGGTGGGGTGAATCTCGCCGAACGCGGCGATCACGGCCCTGGGGCCAAGCTGCAGCCGGGCGTAACGGCCCGGCCGCCACCATCCGGGGCCGCCATCCTGGACCACCTGCAGATTGGCGGTGGGGGCGCCAAGCTCATCGAGCAGCGCCATCATGTCGGCCTTCAGGGTGAACAGATCCTCGGATGCGCTACCGTCCCAGCGCCGAGGCCCGTGGGGGGCCAGGACCGCGGTGATCGCCGTGCGCTGGTCGCCCGGCTGGTCGCCGGCGAACACCGGCCCGATCTCGAACAGCGCGCAATCTGGGAAGCCGCGCCGGGCGTTGCGGCCCACCGCCTCGATCAGAGCCGGAAGACCGGACGGCCGCATGCAGTCCAGATCGGCGGCGATCGGGTTGGCCAACACCAGGCTCTCGTCGCCGCCGCCGAACAGCATTGCCGTCGACCGGGCGGTGAACGACCAGCAGATCGTCTCCTGATAGCCGGTGGCGGCCAGCGCCCGCCGCGCGGCGCGAATACGGCTCTGGCGCTGGGTCAGCACGCCGCCGGTCGCTCGGGGCGCGGTGGGCAGGGGTTCGGCCGGCAGCGCGTCGAAGCCGGCGATGCGCGCCACTTCCTCCACCAGATCGGCCTTGCCGTTGACATCGGGGCGCCAGGACGGCGGCTGCACCAGGGCGCCGCGCCGCTCGAAGCCCAGAGCCGCCAGGATCGACCAGATCCGCGCCTCTGGAATGTCGAGGCCCGACAACCGCCGCACATAACTTGGGTCAAACGCCACCGCCCCCCGGACCGCCGGGGTCTCGCCAGCGAACATCATGTCGGACGCTTCCCCGCCGCACAGTTCCAGGATCAGCTTGGTCGCCAGCTCAACCCCCGGAACCAGCGACAACGGATCGACCCCCCGGGCGAAGCGATATTGCGCATCTGAATTGATGCCGGTGTCGCGCCCGGTTTGGGCGGTACGGATTGGATCGAACCAGGCGCTCTCGATGAACACCTCGGTTGTGGCTTCCGAACAGCCGGTCGACGATCCGCCCATCACTCCGCCCAGGCCGATGGCGCCCGAGCCGTCCGCGATCACACAGATCTCCGCGGTCACCGCATAGGTCTTGCCGTCCAGGGCCGGGACCTGTTCTCCCTCGCGCCCGAGCCGGGCCTCGATGAAGCCGCCGGTGAGCAGCGCTGCGTCATAGACGTGCAGCGGCCGGGCGCGGTCGTGGGTGATCAGGTTGGTCACATCGACCAGGGCGTTGATCGACCGCAGCCCAACGGCCTTGAGTCTTTGCTGCAGCCAGGCGGGTGAGGGGCTGTTCCTGAGTCCCCGGATCAGCCGTCCCGCGAAGGCTGGGCAGGCGTTGGGCGCAGGCAGACGGATTTCGATCGGGCAGGGGAAGGCGCCTTGGGTCGCGGTCACCGCTGGGTCCTTCAGCACCCCGAGACCCGCCGCCGCCAGATCGCGGGCGATGCCGACCACGCCCAGCCAGTCGGGCCGGTTGGGCGTGACCTCGAAGTCGATCACCGCCTCGAGCCCCAGCGCGTCGGCGGCCGGCGTGCCGACAACCAGATTGTCGGCCATCTCCAGGATGCCGTCGGACTCCTCGGCCGTCTGCAGTTCGGCGGCCGAACACAGCATGCCGTTCGAGACCACGCCGCGCACGGCCCGGGGCTCGAGGGTGATCCGCGACCCGGGGACATACGTCCCGATCGGCGCATAGACGGTGGTCAGGCCGGCCCGGGCGTTGGGCGCCCCGCAGACGATCTCCTTGCGCCCGTCGACGGTGTCGACCTGACAGACCCGCAGCCGGTCGGCGTTGGGGTGCTGCACCGCTTCGACGATCCGCGCCACCGAGAACGCCGCCAGCTTCGACGCCGGGTCCTCGACATGCTCGACCTCGAGCCCGGCCATGGTCATGGCCGCCAC
>JAYTXV010000339.1:0-2161 GCA_043742805.1 Caulobacteraceae bacterium
TAAGAAGGCCTGGGGATCGGTGAGCACCGGCGTGAAATAGTCGACCTCCAGCTCCAGGGCCAGGGCGAAGCCGCCCATCAGGGTCCGCGCCACCCGCAGCATCTGAACCCAATAGGCGCCCATCGCCGGCTCCAGGGTCGGCAGGGCGGCGGGAAATCGGTTGTAGTGCTCGCCTGGTGCGCCGTCATACAGCACCCCGCCGACGTCGAAGGCCTCGTGCACATCACCGCGAGCGGTCACGTCGGAGTTCTCCGCCAGCAGCGGGCTGTAGCCGCGCAATACCGGCGAGGCGTTGATGTCGAGCGCCATCTTTTCCGACAGCGGCAGGTCGAAGAAGGCCCGCGACTGGTCGAACAGGGCGGCGGTGGTTTCCGGCGGAACAGCATGGCCCCTGACGTAAAAAAAGCCGCTGCCGACGCAGGCGGCGCGCAGAGCCCTGGCCTCCTGAGCCCGAACCTTCGGGTCGGCGTCGTCGGCAAGGCGCGCCATGTCGATTACTGGAAGCGTCGCGAGATCGGCGTTGCGCGCGGTCAGTCCGTCCATGTCAGCCTTTCGACTTGCCTTGGCGCGCGTTTCGCACCCATGGAGCGCAGGATACCCGCGATCGGAGGGCCGGCCCATCAATTTAGACATCGAAAAGCGCTCGATCGATTTCGTGCCCGAGAGCGAGCGCCATGGACGGGTGCGGGACCAGGGGCCGTTCTGGTTCCTGGCCAATTTCCAGTTCTTCACCATAGCCATCGGGTTCGTGGGGCCAAGCCTGGGCCTGTCGCTGGGCCATACGGCCCTGGCCGGCGCGATCGGCATCCTCATCGGCGCCTGCGTCCAGGCGTTCCACGCCTCCCAGGGGCCGAAGATGGGCCTGCCCCAGATGATCCAGTCCCGCGCCCAGTTCGGCTATCGCGGCGTGGTGGTGCCGCTGATTGGCGATATGCTCAGCTTGGTCGGCTACAATGTCGTCGCCACGGTGCTGATCGCCGAGGGCATGCACGGCCTGTGGGGCGTGAACCGGGCGGCGGCCGCGGCCGGTATAACGATCGTTATCGCCACCTTGGCAATCTGGGGCCATGACTGGCTGCATCGGGCGTTCCGGCTGATGTTCTGGATCAGCCTGCCGTTGTTTTCCGCCCTGACCCTGGCGATCCTGCTGGGCAAGGCCGGAGGCGCGGCGCATGGCCATGGCGGGTTCAACTGGCCCGCCTTCGTCACCCAGGTCGCTTCGGCCGCCAGCCTGAATGTCACCGCCGCGCCCTATGTCTCCGACTACACACGCTATCTGCCCAGCCAAACCCGGCGCGGGGCGCTGATCTTCAACGTCTTCGCCGGATCGAGTCTCTCCGCGATCTGGCTGATCGCATTGGGCGCGTGGCTGGCGACACGGATGGGCGCCATCGACGGCCTGGTGGCGATCCGGCTGTCCGGAGACGTGCTGCTGCCCGGCCTGGGCTCGGTATTGGCGGCCGTCTCCATCGCCGCCCTGGTCGCCACCATGGGCATGAGCACCTACAGCGGCATGCTGACCGCCTTCACCACCGCCGACAGCCTGCGCCCGGTCCAGCCGACCCGGCTGTCGCGCATCCTGGTGGTGATCGCCGTCGCACTGACCAGTTTCGTCATCGCCGTTTCGTTTGGCGGGGACGCGGTGACCTGGCTGAACGGCATGCTGGTAATCGTACTGTATTTCCTTGTTCCCTGGACCGCGGTGAATCTGGTCGACTATTTCTTCCTGCGGCGCGGTCGCTACGCGGTGCTGGACCTGTTCACGCCGCGCGGCGTTTACGGCGCCTGGGGAGCGCGGGGCCTCACCGCCTATGCGGTGGGGTTCTTCGCCAGCCTGCCGTTCTTCGTCGTGCCCAATATCTATACCGGGCCGCTGGCGGCGCGGCTGGGCGGGGTGGATTTCGGCTGGCTGGTGGGCCTGGTCGTCTCGGGCCTGACCTATCTGTTGGTCAGCCTGCGGTTCGACCCGGCCAGCGAGGACAAGGCCATAGCGGCCAGCCGGCTGGCGATGGCGAAACTCAAGACCAACGAGGCCGGATCGTTGCTTGTCAGGTAAAACCCTCCGGCGCATGAGCCGCCACATGGTCGCTTGGCCGATCAGCGGCGCGGGGCACGGCGTCGTCGGCGCCAGGACCCTGGCAAGGCCGACCAGCGCCCGCAG
>JAYTXV010000340.1:0-22436 GCA_043742805.1 Caulobacteraceae bacterium
TGGGTGTCGAGCGCGCCCGGGCCTTGCTGGGTCTGGCTTTCGAGGCCCGGGACCTGGTGACCGGGCTGATCGATGAATACGGCATCGCCTGCGATCTGAAGACCACCGGCCATCTGCTTGGGGCCGCCAAGGCGCAGGACATGGTCTGGATGGAGGCAGAAGCTGAGTGCCTGACCACGGTTATGCGTTACCCCTATATCGACCTGCTTTCAGGTCCTCAGGCCCGCGATCAGGTGGATACGCCCTATGCCGGGGGCCTGCTCGATCGGCGTGGCGGCCACATGCATCCTCTGAACTACACCCTGGGCCTGGCGGCGGCGGCGCGGGCGGCGGGGGTGGTGATCTACGAACACTCGATCGCCACGGGATTGGCAACCCAGGGTGGTATCCGTGTCCGGACGGACCGGGGCGCCGTCAGGGCGGATCACGCCATTCTGGCGGGCGACGCTCTGCTCCAGGGTCTCTGCTCCCGGGTCAATAACCGCATCATGCCGGTCGCCAACTATTTGGCGGCCACCGAGCCGCTGAAGGATCCAGCCGCCCTGATCGTCCATGACGTCGCGGTGTCCGACAGCCGCTTCGTGGTCAATTATTACCGGCTCAGCGCCGACGGCCGGCTGATCTTCGGCGGCGGCGAGCGATATACACCCGACCCGCCCCGGAACATCGCCGCGTTCGCGCGCGGCCACATGGAGGCGGTTTTCCCCCAGATTCGCGGCGTGCCGATCGCCCATGCCTGGGGTGGCCTGGTGTCGGTTACCCAGACCCGCCTGCCGCATATCGGCCGCCAGGGCGCCGTGCTGTTCGCCCACGGTTATTCCGGGCTGGGCGTCATCCTGTCGACCCTGGCGGGCAAGCTGCTGGCCGAAGCCTTGCGGGGGGAAACCAGCCGCTTCGATCTGTTCGCCGCCCTCGAGCCGCCGCCGTTTCCGGGCGGCGTGACGCTGCGGGGTCCGCTGTATGTATTGGGTATGCTCTGGTACGCTCTCAGAGACCGTCTATGAAGGAGCTCACCAATGTCAAAATCAACCAGCCGCGATGATCGCGCCCTCGGCATGGACCAGCCGATAGATCGCCGGGATTTTCTCAATGGCATGGCGGTCGCGATCGGCGCCCTGGGCCTGGGGATGTCGGGCCGTGCCGAAGCCGAAGCGGCGGCTTGGCCGCAGGACGCGGCTGGTTACTACCCACCTGTGTTGACTGGATTGCGCGGCAGTCACCCAGGCTCGTTCGAAGCCGCGCATAGCCTGCGCGACGGTGAATTCTGGTCCGCCGCCTCGGGCATGGTCGAGACCGGCGAGACCTATGACCTGATCGTGGTCGGTGGCGGGATCAGCGGCCTCGCCGCCGCCCATTTTCATCGCGCCGTCCGTCCAGACGCCCGCATTCTGATTCTAGAAAACCACGATGATTTCGGCGGCCACGCCAAGCGCAACGAATTTCATCTGGACGGCAAGCTGCACCTCATGAACGGCGGCACTCTGGAGATCGACAGCCCCAGGCCCTACAGCGCGGTGGCCGACGGCCTGCTGAGAACCTTGGGTGTAGAGCCGGTCAAGCTGGCCGCCGCCTGCAACCACCGCGAGGTCTACCGTTCGCTGGGGCTGACGCATGGCATATTCTTCGACAAGGAAACATTCGGGGAGGATCGGCTGGCGACGGGCGCGCCATCGCCCTACGACGGCCTTGGTGGCTCTTGGCCTGATTTCCTCGCCAAGACGCCGCTCACGGAAACGGCCCGCGCCGATATCCTGCGCATTGAGACTGGGCGGGTCGACTACCTGCCCGGCCTGAGCTCGGCGGAAAAGAAGGACCGGCTGTCGCGGATCAGCTATCGGGCTTATCTGCTTGACGTGGCCAAGGTCGAGCCGATCGTGGCGGCGTTCTATCAGAGCCATACCCAGGGCGAATGGGGCGTGGGGATAGACGCGGTCTCGGCCCTGGACTGCTGGGGTTTCGGTATGCCGGGGTTCGCGGGCCTGAAGCTCGATCCCCATCCCGCGCCGCGCATGAGCTTCACCCCAGCCGGTTATGTCCAGGGTGGGTCCTATGTCTTTCACTTCCCGGACGGCAACGCCACCATCGCCCGCCTGCTGGTGAGATCCCTCGTTCCCGGCGCCGTTCCTGGCCAGGACTGCAACGACGTGGTGACGGCCCAAGCAGACTACGCCGCCCTGGACCGGCCGGACAACGCGGTGCGCATCCGGCTTTCCAGCCTGTGCGTGCGGGCGCGCAACCTGGGCGATCCGGCCACCGCGCGCGGCGTCGAGGTCGTCTACGCCCGGAGCGGCAAGGTGTTCCGCGTCACCGGCAAGGCCTGCGTGCTGGCCTCGTGGAACATGATGATACCGTATCTTTGCCCCGAGCTGCCCGAGACGCAGAAGGCGGCCTTGCACAAGGTGGTGAAAACTCCGCTGGTCTACACCAGCGTGGCCCTGCGGGACTGGACCGCGTTCCAGAAGCTGGGAATTTCCTCGATCGCGGCGCCGGGCGGGTATCATACTTCCCTGCTGCTCAACATGCCGGTGGACATCGGTGGCTATCGGGCCGAGCGGTCGCCGGACAAGCCGATCCTGCTTTGGATGACCCGCACGCCCTGCCATCCGGGATTGTCTGAGTTCGATCAGAACCGGGCCGGCCGGGCCGAGCTGCTGGCCACGCCGTTCGAGACTTTCGAGCGCGAGATTCGCGCCCAACTCGGCCGCACCCTCGGCGCCGGCGGGTTCGACCCGGCCCGGGACATCACCGCCATCACCGTCAACCGCTGGCCGCATGGCTATGCTCCAGAGTGGAACCCGCTCTGGGACGAACCGTTGCCGTTCGAACAACAGCCGAACGTGGTCGGTCGGGCCAGATTCGGCCGGATCGCCATTGCCAACTCCGACGCCGGCGCCGCCGCCTACACCGACTGCGCCATCGACCAGGCCCATCGGGCCGTGGACGAATTGCTGACGATTTAGACAACAGCGGATTGCCATCACCGACCGACCGCGATCAATTCGCGGCGGACCGATGACGTGTGCGTTGCAACAATTTTGAAACATAATCCATGCGCTTGACACACATACGCAATCATGTCCCGGTTTAGAACTAACTTATAGATGGTTCAGCAACCCAGGGTTTCTGCGCAGGTTTATTCTGACATCGACCATCGGACAATCGATCGGCGACGTCACGGGGAGACAAACAATGAATAGAGCTCAACTCCGTTATGGAGTGTCGGTCGCCGCTGTTTCACTGGCAATATTTGCGGCGCGGCCGATTATAGCGGCGGAGGCGAGCGCCGGATCGACGCCCCCTGTCAACGAAATCGTCGTTACCGGGACACACATCATCGGAACGGCGGAAAACACCGCGCTGCCCGTGACCGTGCTGTCGGCCGACACCCTGCAGAAACAGGGCGCACCCAGTATAGTGGAACTCATCAAGGACCTACCCGAATCGTCGGGGGTGCTTGGCGAGTCCAATCAGTTCACAGCCGGCCCTGGCAGGGGGCAGGGGGCCTATGGCGAGTCGAACATCAATCTGCGGGGCCTCGGCTCGGAACGCACCCTGGTGCTGTTCAACGGTCATCGGCTCCCGCTCGCCAATGCCTATGCGGTGGATACTGCAGTTCTGCCACTTTCGGCGATCGGTCGCGTTGAGGTCTTGAAGGACGGCGCCGCCGCGACCTATGGATTGGACGCGATCGGCGGGGTCGTCAATTTCATTACCAAGACCAACGTCAACGGATTCGAATTCGGTGGTGATAACCGGTTCATCGACGGATCGCTCGGAGGTGATTACCGCGTCGATGGCACCTGGGGGCATGTTGCCAACCGTTGGAATGTCATGGTGTCGGTGGGCTTCCAGCACCGCTCGGAACTTCCGATCACGAACAAGCCGTTCCCGAACCAGTCCTACGACGCCAATCCGGAGGGCGGCTGGACCGGCGGCGGCAACCCCGAGGGGTTTTCGCCACTTGGTCTGAACGGGGCTGGCCAGTATGCGCCCTTGGCCGGGTCGCGGCTCGATCTAGGCTGCACGGCCCTCGGTGGTCAATTGACAGGGTTAAAACCTACCAACGCAGCGCCCCTTTTGCCGTGGGCTACTTGCCGAGGGCAGTTTTCAGTCTGAGATAACCTCGAGGAAGAAACCAACAGCGTCCAGGTCTATGCTGAAGCGAATTATAAAATTGGCGGACCCCACAAGCTGCATCTTGAAGGTTCCTATAGCTTTACTGATCTTCCATTCTTTAAGTCGTCGCCGTCGTACGTGACAACGCGGTTTGTGCCGACCACGGTGTTGCCGGCTAACTATCTACCCGGTGTGTCGTCGTACTTCGCGCCCGTTACCAGTCCGCTGGCCTCCATCAACTACTTTGTCCCAGCAACCAATCCCGGCTTCGCCGCTTATATGGCCGCCAATCCGGGGCAGTTCCCGGCCGGCACCGCCGGCGCCAATATCGGGGTTGGGGGGTTCCGACCCTACCTAGCGGGTGGCAATCCACTGTACAACTATGCGCACGGCGTGGGCGGCCGCTATTGGCACGAGCAGATCAATCTCTCGGCCACGCTCAAGGGCGACGTGACCAATGACATACACTACGAAGGTGCGCTGACCTAGGGACAGTATCGCTATCACGGAGAGGGCCGCGATTCGCTCACGGATCGCCTTGAATTGGCCTTGCGCGGGTTGGGGGGCCCGAATTGCGACTACAAGACCGGAACCCCCGGTATCGGCGGCTGCGCCTATCTGAATCCCTTTTCCAACGCCATCCCCGGAGCGCCACGTAAAGCGATCACGGATCCCAGCGTGGCCACCAACCCTCGGTTCGTCCCGTCTCTGGCCAATACGGCCGCACTGGCCGATTGGCTGATGCCTATCCAGACTTCGAGTTCAAGATCACAGGATATCGAGGGTGATTTCACGCTCAACGGCAAGTTGCCGCTGAACCTCTGGGGAGGATCGATCGGCTGGGCCGCGGGCGGCCAATGGCGACATAACAGTTACGATACGACCTGCAGCCAATGGGCCAACGCCGTGCTGGCCCCATGCTCCGATTCCGCTTTGCCGGGTGGGTCGAACGTTTGCATTCCGGCCACGGGCGCAAACGTGTTCGGCCCGGTCTCGAACCCGGTCCACCTGTCACAGGATATCTTCGCCGGCTTCGCCGAGTTGAACCTGCCGCTCACCAATACGATCAACATAGACGCTTCGGCCCGCTATGAGGACTACGGCTCGCATGGCGGCAGCACATTCAACCCGCAGGTTCGCGCCAAATGGCAGGCGGTCCCGCTCTTCGCCTTGCGTGGTTCCATCGGAACCACATTCCGCGCGCCGCCGCAGGGCTCGCTGATCCCGGATCCGCAGACCGCGCTCAGCAATGTCGGAGGTACTTTCATTCCGGTCAGCCTGATCGGCAATCCCGCCCTCAAGCCTGAAACCGCCCTGACATACAGCGCCGGCGGCATCCTCGAGGTCGGGCACTTCCGCGCCACCGTTGACTACTGGGAATACGACTTCGACAAAGTGCTGACCAACGAACCCCAGACGCAGGTTGTCGGTTCGCTCAATTGCGCCAGTACCGATCCCGCCGTGCTGGCCTTCATCGCCAGCCACTTCACCCTCTCGTCTCCCACCTGCGACCCAACCAAGATCGTCGCGGTGAAGCTGCTGCGGATCAATGGACCGAGCATCAAGACCGATGGTATCGACTTCAACGCTAGTTACTATTTTGACAACGTCTTCAATGGCAGGCTTGTTGCGGGAGTTCTCGGTAGCTATACAAATGAATACAAAGTTTCAGCATTTCCGGTTGGGCCTCAGGTCATTTCAGGATTTGAGGCTTCCGGGAAGTTGAATTTCGGCACGATCGCCTATCCGATACCGAAGCTGAAAGGGCAGGTGTTCCTGAACTTTGATATCAAGGGGATGAACGTTCGGTGGACGGCGCGTTATACGGGCTCCTATCGCGATCAGAGGGCCGGCCTGTTTGGCAAGGTCCTTGACGCGAATGGAAACAGTGTGATCCCGGCATCTGGACTCATTCCGACCGCCAGCTATTTCACACCGGGCAATTCGACGGGCCTCAACCCTCGCGGCGAAATCATTGGTGCGCAGGTTATCCAGGATGTGTCGATACAGGCGCCGCTGAAGTGGGGAACCATGTTGACGATTACGGTAACCAACCTGTTTGATATCGATCCACCGTTCGCGCGCACTGAAATCGGTTACGATGCTTTCACCGCCGATCCGCTCGGCCGGACCGTCAAGGTGGGTCTACGGAAGACCTTCTGAAACATCGCGGTCAGGCGAAACGGAATACCCAGCAAGGGGGACCGAGGGGGCCCCCTTTTTTATACATTCAGCAACAAAAACTCCCGCTCCCACGGGCTGATCACGCGCATGAAGGTGGCGAATTCGGCACGTTTGACCGCAGCGAAGGTGGTCAGAAAAGTGCGGCCGAACAAATCCGCTAGCTCTTCGCTTTCCTCGAACAAGCCCACCGCCTCAAGCAGGCCCACAGGCAGGTCGAATTCCTCCGAGGCGGCCGAACCGGTGACTGGCTCACTGGGCGTGAGATGTCGCATTAGACCAAGGTAGCCGCAGGCCAAAGAGGCGGCCATCGCGAGATAGGGGTTGGCGTCGGACGACGGCACGCGGTTTTCCACGCGGCGGTTGGCGGGAGAGGAGGGCGGGATGCGGATGCCGGTGGTGCGGTTGTCGTAGCCCCATTGAACGTTGACCGGCGCCGATAGCCCCTTCACCAGCCGGCGATAGGAATTGACATAGGGCGCCAGCATGCACGTCACCGCCGGCACATAACGCTGCTGGCCGGCCAGAAAGTGGAAGAACTCCGGGGTCGGGCGCCCATCGGCGTCGGTGAATATATTCTCGCCGGTCTTGGCTGAAACGATCGACTGGTGGATGTGCATCGCCGAGCCCGGCTCGTGGGCGATCGGCTTGGCCATGAAGGTGGCGTAGATGTCGTGGGCCAGGGCTGCCTCGCGGATGGTGCGCTTAAGCAGGAACACCTGGTCCGACAGCACCAGCGGGTCGCCGTGCCGCAGATTGATCTCCATCTGAGCGGCGCCTTCCTCGTGGATCAGGGTGTCGACCTCAAGCTGCTGGGCTTCGGCGTAGGCGTAGATATCCTCGAAAATGGCGTCGAACTCATTGACCGCCGAAATTGAATAAGACCGCCGCCCGGCTTCCGCTCGCCCGGAGCGGCCGATTGGCGGCTCGAGCGGGTAGTCAGGGTCGGTATTGCGCTTGACCAGGTAGAACTCGATCTCTGGCGCCACCACCGGAATCCAGCCCTGCTCGTGGTACAAGGCGATCACGCGCTTGAGCACCTGGCGGGGAGCGATCTCGACGGCCCGGCCGTCGTGATAGACGGCGTCGTGAATCACTTGAGCAGTTGGATCACGGGCCCAGGGCACCAGGCACAGCGTGGAGAAGTCGGGGTGCAGCTCAATGTCGCCGTCCGACGGGTCGTAGCGGAATTCGTCGGTCTCGTCGGGATATTCCCCCGAGATGGTCTGCATGAAGATCGACGAGGGCAGGGCCATGGCCGTGTCGTCGAAGAACTTTGCCGAGGGCATGATCTTGCCCCGAGCCACGCCGGCGAGGTCCGGCACCAGGCATTCGATCTCGGTCACCCCGCGCGCGGCGGCCCATTTACGGGCTTGGGCGACATTGGTGACCGCTGCGGCGCTGGCTGCCGTGGGTTCCGTGGGACGGGTCTTGGATTTCTTGGCCATGATGGGTTTCGCGGGCAGAGCGTGGGTCAGCCCAAAGATATGGCATAGCGTGACGGCATCCTTGGCGCCAGGGCGGGAGGCCGCCGGAAGCCAAATCATGTGATCACAGACTCTTGACGGGCGTTAGCCGGAGTAGGACCTTGGGCGCCAAGGTCACAAAGTCGCAGGGATAGTACTCATGGCACATCGGTCCGTCGGGCTGCGAGCCTGGCTGGTGACAGCGGCGGTTGCGCCGCTGATGATGGCGACGGGCGCCATGGCGGAGGCTGCCGGCGCGGCGGCTCCAGTGGATTCCGGGGAGATCGTGGTTACCGCCACGCGCAAGGAAGAAACCCTCAGCAAGGTCCCTGAAAGTGTCAGCGCCTTCACCGCCGCGAAGATGGATGTCCAGGGCATCAAGTCCTTCGCCGATCTGGCGAAATTCACGCCCGGAGTCACCTTCGCCGGAGGGAGCCACGACATCTCTGTCCGGGGCATCAGTTCCTCGGCAGGGTCCGGCACCACGGGCATCTACATCGATGACACTCCGGTGCAGGTGCGCAACCTGGGCCTGAACTCCAACAACACCCTGCCAGCGGTGTTCGACCTGAGCCGGGTCGAGGTGCTGCGTGGGCCGCAGGGAACGCTGTTCGGGGCCGGGTCGGAGGGCGGCACGGTTCGCTACATCACCAATCAGCCCAGCCTGACTACCTTTTCGGGCTTCGCTCACAGCGAACTCGCTTTCACCGAGGGCGGCGCGGCCAGCTATGAAGGCGGTATCGCCGGTGGTGGCCCCCTGATCCAGGACAAGCTTGGGTTCCGGATCAGTGCCTGGACGCGCCGGGACGGCGGCTGGATCGACCGGGTAAATTACCAGACCGGTATCGACACCGACACAAACGCCAACCGCGCCGACACCTATGCCGTGCGCGCCGCCGTCACCTGGGCGCCGACAAGCGCCCTAATCATCACGCCGGGCATCGACTATCAGAAACGTGACCAGCACAACTACAACAACTACTGGGTCAGCATCTCCAGCTCGGGTTCTTACAAATCAGGGACGCCGGACCGGCAGGCCGACTCCGACCGGTTCATCCTGCCGACCTTGAAGGTGGAATATGACACCGGGCCAGTGAAGTTCATTTCCAACACCTCGTATTACGATCGCCGGGAGAGGGTGAACGGCTACAGCGGCACAATCTACGATCTGTCGTTCTTCCAGCACTATACCGGCGCTGGGACTGACCCTCAGGGTACGCCCTGCACGAACGGCTGCGCCGCCTTTTATCCCCTGTTGACGGCCACCGGTCCCAATGTGCCTGGACTAGATAACTATCGCGCCCAAAACCTTATCACCAATGCACAGCAGAACTTCACGCAGGAGTTCCGAGTGCAGTCTAATGATCCTGGTTCGCGCCTGCAATGGACGGCGGGTTTCTTTTATGCATTCGGCCGTCAACAAAGCAACGAAGAAATCCGTGATCCCATGCTGCCGCAGTTGACACAGTTGCTGTGGGGAGAGGATATGATTACAGCCTGGGGCCAAGAGTTACTGGCCAACGGCGATGACTACATCAATAACACGCGAGCTCACGACCGGCAGGAGGCCCTTTTCGTAGACGCCACCTACGCTATCACCAGCCGATTGAAGCTCAATGTGGGCTTAAGATATGCATGGACGAAGTTCGCCTTCGCAAACACCAATGACGGACCACAGGACCTGCTCAATAACGGCGGCGTGCCGGCCACAGGGACTGGGGGCAAGAGCGAGCGGCCGTTCACGCCCAAGTTCAGTCTTTCGTATCGGATAAACTCCGACGACCTGGTCTATGCGACCGCATCCAAGGGCTATCGGATCGGCGGGGCGACCCCGCCGCTGCCCTCCTATTGCGGCCTCGATGCCCCGAGCTCCTATAATTCGGACTCGCTTTGGTCGTACGAGGCCGGGACCAAGGATCGCTTCTTCAATCGCAAGCTGCAGATTTCGGCTAGCGGCTATTACATCCGCTGGTCGAACATCCAGCAGGCATTCTATGTGCCCCTTTGCGGCATCCAGTTCACCACCAACGCTGGCGAGGCCGAAAGCAAGGGTTTCGACTTCCAGAGCCAGTGGCAGGTCACCCACGCCTTGGACCTCGAATTGACCGTTGGCTATACTGACGCCAAGTTCTCCAAGAGCGCCCACGAACTGTTTGACCCAACCGTGCCTCTGACCGACGTGGCCAACACCCTAAATCAGAAGGGCGATACCCTGGACGTCGCTCCATGGACGGTGACCGTGGCGGCCCAGTACAATTTTACGCTGCTTGGCGAGGATGCCTTCGTGCGCGCCGACTACGAGTTCGCCAGCAAGCGAACCTCTCCGATCCCGAATGAGGATATCAACACGGCGTTCTATGATGCTGGTCTGGTTCCTGACCCCGCGACACATGAGGTTTCGCTTCGTTCGGGCGTCTCGATAGGCAAGTGGGATCTGGCGGTGTTCGCCAACAACTTGCTGAACGCCCACCCGCGGCTGGGCCTGACCCACCAGGACTCGGGGACAGTTCTCTATGAGGCCACCACCTTGCGGCCCCGCACCATCGGCGTGTCGTTCAATACAAAATATTAGCCCCGGCCCAACGCTACATGGTCGCCGGGGTTCAAAACGGCCGGCTTAAGGCCTAGAGACACCGGCGAAACAGGAACACCGCTACATGCACGGCTCGCGACCCAATTCCCTCGACGCCTTCTGGATGCCCTTCACCAACAACCGGGGCTTCAAGGCACACCCCAGGCTGCTGGCCCGGGCCAAGGGCATGTACTACTACACGCCCGACGGCCGCGAGATCCTCGACGGCACGGCGGGACTTTGGTGCGTCAACGCCGGCCATACCCGCGAGAAGATCGTCTCCGCCATCGCCCGTCAGGCGGCCGAACTCGACTTCGCCCCGACCTTTCAGCTTGGTCATCCGCTGGTGTTCGAATTTGCCAGCCGGGTCGCTTCGATCTTTCCCAAGGGCCTGGAGCAGGTGTTCTTCTGCAACTCCGGATCGGAGGCGGTGGACTCGTCGCTAAAGATCGCCCTGGCTTATCAGAAAGCCATCGGCCAGGGCTCGCGCACCCGGCTGATCGGACGCGAGCGCGGTTATCACGGCGTCGGTTTCGGCGGCATATCGGTGGGTGGCATAGGTCCGAACCGCCGCCAATGGGGGCCGATGCTGCCCGGCGTCGATCACATGCGCCACACTCATGATCTGGCCACTGGCGCCTACGTCCGCGGCCAGCGCGAGACCGGAGCGGACCTCGCCGACGACCTCGAGCGCATCGTCGCCCTGCACGGCGCCGACACCATCGCTGCGGTGATCGTCGAGCCGGTGGCTGGATCCACGGGGGTGCTCATTCCCCCGAAAGGCTATCTGGAGCGTCTGCGCGAGATCGCCACCAAGCACGGCATATTGCTGATCTTCGACGAAGTGATCACCGGGTTCGGCCGCCTGGGCGCCGCCACCGCCTCCGAATATTTCGGCGTGCTGCCGGACATGATCGCCTGCGCCAAGGGCATCACTAACGCCGCCGTTCCGATGGGAGCAGTGGTCGCCCGGCCTGAGATTCACGACGCCATCGTCCATGGCAGTCCGCCCGGGATCGAACTATTCCATGGCTATACCTACAGCGGCCATCCGCTGGCGGCGGCGGCGGGTCTGGCCACCCTGGACATTTATGAGGAGGAGGGCCTGTTCACGCGCGCCAAGGCGATGAGCGGCCCGTTCGAGAACGCCATCCACGGCCTCAAGGGCCATCGTCATGTGATCGACATCCGCAACCTGGGTATGGTGGCGGCGGTCGAACTAGAGCCGCGCCCCGGCGCGCCGGGCGCTCGTGCCGGCGAGGTTTTCCACCGCTGTTTCGATACCGGCCTGATGGTGCGCTACACCGGCGACATCATCGCCATGTCGCCGCCGCTGATCCTCGACCAGAGCCATATCGACGAACTCGTGCAGAAACTGGCCGACGCCCTCGCGGCGGTTGATTAGGTCCGTCTTTCAAAGTTCACGATCTTGCGGCAGTCTCCGGCGAAATTCCGTCTGAGGAAATCATGACCCTCACCGGTATCGCCAATGATCTGGTCGCCATGTGCAAGGTTGGCGACTTCCACACACTTGGTAAGAAATACTGTGCCGACGATATGGCCAGCATTGAAGCCTGCGGCCCTCCCGGCGCGGACACCGCCAGCCATAGTAAGGCCCCAGCGGCCGCTAAGCGCGAGCGGCGGACTAACGCCGATACGATGACAGCACCGAAGTCGAAGGACCCTACGTGAACGGCGATCAGTTCACGGAGCGCTTCAAGATGGACATCACCGTCAAGTTCGCCGGAGAACGCTTGTTCTACGGCGACTGATTTTCCAGCCGCTAGGCGGGCGGCGCCCTCGGGGTTATGGTCACGGCAAGCCGCTTCCGGGGAGCCGCCATGAAGTTCAAACGACTGCCGCCGATCGTGACCACCTTGCTGACCAGCAACCACCCTTACCTGAATGGGGCCTGGACGCCGCTGCACGAGGAGGTCGACGCCGAGGATCTGGAGGTGATCGAGGGTGCGATCCCGACAGACATCGACGGCGTCTATATCCGCAACACCGAGAACCAGATTCATCAGCCGCTCGGCCGTTTCCACCCCTTCGATGGTGACGGGATGCTGCACCAGATCGATTTCCACGGCGGCCGGGCCAGCTATCGTAACCGCTGGGTGCGCACCCGAGGGTTTCAGGCCGAGCAGGAGGCGCATGGTTCGCTATGGGGCGGGCTGATGGATGGCGCGGGAACGTCGCTGCGGCCTGGGTTCGGCGCGCATGGCGCCCTGAAAGACACCGCCTCTACCGACGTAGTGGTGCATGGCGGCAAGATCCTGGCCACCTTCTATCAGTGCGGCGAGGCCTATCAGCTTGATCCGGAAACCCTGGATCAGCAGGGGGTCGCTCCCTGGGCGCCGCTTGACGGCGTTTCGGCGCACACCAAGGTCGACGAGCGCACCGGCGAAATGATGTTCTTCAACTACTCCAAACATGCACCGTTCATGCATTATGGCGTGGTCGACGCGGCGGGAAAGGTCACGACCTACGTTCCCGTGCCTCTGGCCGGGCCGCGCCTGCCGCACGACATGGCGTTCAGCGAGCGGTTCTCGATCGTCAACGACCTGCCGGTGTTCTGGGACGCCGAACTGTTGAAGCGCAACGTCCACGCGGTGCGCCTGCACGAAGGCCTGCCCTCGCGGTTCGGGGTGATCCCGCGCCATGGCAAAACCGAGGACATCCGCTGGTTCGACGCCGCGCCCTGCTACATCCTCCACTTTCTCAACGCCTATGAAGACGGCGACGAGCTGGTCATGGACGGCTATTTCCAGGAGAACCCGACACCCCGGCCGGTGAAGTCCGCGCCTGACGGTTACGGCCACCTGATGGCGTTCCTCGACGAATACAGCTTCCAACCAAAACTGCACCGCTGGCGCTTCAACCTGAAGACCGGCGAGACCACCGAAGGCCATCTGGACAATCGGGTGCTGGAGTTCGGTGTGTTCAACCAGCGCTATGCGGGCCGGCCCTATCGCTACGCCTATTCGACCGTCGCCAAGCCCGGCTGGTTCCTGTTCATCGGCTTCGTCAAGCACGACCTGAAGACCGGCCAGTCATGGAGCGTCAACCTGCCCGACGGTTGCTATGGCAGCGAGGCGCCGTTTGCGCCGCGCGTCGGCGCCAAGGATGAAGACGACGGCTATCTGGTCAGTTTCGTCACGGACGAAAACACCGGTCGATCGGAATGCATCCTGATAGACGCCAAGAACTTCGAAGCCGGCCCGGTGGTCCGCATCGCCTTGCCGCATAAGTTATGCAGCGGCACCCACGCGGTCTGGGCCGACCGCACCTTTATCCGCGACGGCCGGGTGGGCGCTTAGGCGACCTCAGCGGGTTTCAACGCCTCGGCAGCGAACGTCATAGCGCTCTTGTAGTCGGCTTTGCCGTTCGGGGCGCGCAGGTTGACCTCGCCGGTGACGATCCGCTTGGGGGATTTGTAGGCGGCCAGCGTCTGGCGGACGTGGGCGATCAGCGCGCCTTCGTCCAGTGTCTTACCCGGATAAAGGTGAATCACGCCGGTCACCGACTGGCCCCACTTCGGGTCAGGTAGGCCGATGACCAGGGCGTCTTGGACGTCGGGATGGGTCTTCAGCGCCTCCTCGACCTCTTCGGGAAACACCTTCTCGCCGGCGGTGTTGATACAGGCGTTGCCGCGGCCCAGCAGGGTCAGGCTGCCGTCGGCCTCGACCACGCACCAGTCGCCGGGAATAGAATAGCGCACGCCGTTGATCATCCTAAAGGTGCGGGCGGTCTTTTCCGGATCCTTGTAGTAGCCGACCGGATTGGGCGGCCCCACCGCCACCATGCCGCGTACGCCCGAACCGGGCAGCACGGGTTGGTCGTTCTCGTCGAACACCCGGGCGCGGTCACCAAGCATGAACTTGGCGGTCTGCACCTCGCCGGCGGCGGTCATCACCGATGTGCCTAGGCCTAGCGCCTCGGACGAGGAGAACGCGTCGGCCAGAGCGGCCTGGGGCATATGGCGCAGCAGGGTGCGCTTGACCTCCAGGCTCCACATCACGCCCGAGGAGGTAATTCGCTGCACGCTGGAAACGTCCCAGCGGCCCGGATCGCGCTCCAGGGCCTCGGCCAGCGGGCGGGCGAAAGGGTCGCCGACGATGGTGACGTTGGCCGGTTTCCAGCGGTCGATGGCGTCCAGCATCTCCTCGGCGCTGAAATGCAGCGACGGCAAGGTGATAACCGCGCCGCCCCCCAGCAATCCGGCCATGGCGGTCAGCAGGCCGGTGCCGTGCATCAGCGGCGGGCCGATCACACTGGCGGGGCCGGGGCCGATGACGCGGGCTGCGGCGACCAGTTCGTCCAGGGTCTCGGGCACCGGACCCAGCGTCCGCGCCGCCGCCAGGGTAATCTGGCGCATGTCGTCGTGCGCCCACATCACGCCCTTGGGCATGCCGGTAGTGCCGCCGGTATAGATGAAGAACAGGTCGTCTGGGCTGCGCTCGATTCCGAGCGGGGAGGGGTTGCCCTCGGCGCACAGATCCTCGAAGCTTTCGGCGAAATCGCAGCCCGATCCGACCTCGATGAAGGTCTGGACCGAGGTCAAGCGCGGCCGGATCAGCTCGATATTGTGCCGAAACTCCTCGCCGTAAACCACTGTCTGGGCGTCGGAATTGTCGAAGATGTAGTGCACCTCGTCGGGCGTATAGCGATAGTTGACGTTGACGTGGACCAGCCTGGCCTTGAGGCACGCCGCCAGGGTCTCGGTGTATTCGGGCCGGTTGTGCATATAGAACGCGACCTTGTCGCCGGGCTTGGCGCCGCGGGCGATCATCGCCCGGGCCAGTCGGTTCGACCTCGCCGTCGCCTCGCCCCAACAGATCATCCTGTCGCCATGGATCAGGGCCGGCGCATCCGGCGGGATCACCGCGGAGACGCCGTCCAGAATATCCCCGAAATTCCAAGCGAACATGCGATGCGTTTCCTGAAGTTCCCGGCGCCCACGGTTCCGCCGACGATGGCGGACGGGGCGCTCTGACCACAGCGGATAGCCTACGCTGAGGCAGGGTTCCATACCCAGAACGGGTTCGAACAAACAGAACAGCGCGAGCGCTGCCGCTGCTGGATGACCTGTCGATGGCGGAGAACAGCGGCTGCGATCCCCACGCCTTACTCGCCGTGCTGACCGAAACCCTGTTCCCGGCCTCGGTCTACCGCCGCCGCGCTCGGTCGTGATCGCGCCGTCAAATGACTTATCGAAAGCGTCGAGAAAGCCTGGGCGCATCATCGCAGGACGCGTAGCCAGCTTTACGACACCGTATCACAATTTCTGAGAAAAGGAGTTTCTCTGGACCAAGCAAGGCTAGTAAAAGATCGTCCTCACTAGTATCAATGGTGCGCTCTTACTGCGCGGTGTTTTCTATGAATCGGCTGATATTTTAAATCAAACTAAGAGAAGACCGCGAGCGCCGCGCCATGGCTCGCTACCTACTCATTTTCATCCCCCCTTATAGGTTGCTTCCGATCCGGTTCACCGCTCGTTGCGTCTGCACCCCAACACCATACGTTACCGCGAATTATGTTTTCTGGCCCTGACGGAAAGGGCACAGAGGCTCGCGATTGAAGCGTCGCGGGGCCGTCGTCTCGCCGCCGTGGAGCCTTGCCCTTGTTTGCCCTGCTCGCCGCCACATCACTGTTTGCTCAAGGCCCCCAGTTGCCGCCCCTGCCGCCGATCCGGCGCGAACCGCAGATCACCTATATCGACCGATCCGGCGCTGTCCTGGGTGTGCGGGGCGGGAAGTTCGGGCCGCCGGTCGATGTCGCGCGGTTGCCGACCTATGTGCCGGCCGCTTTCGTCGCCATCGAGGACCGTCGATTCTATTCGCATGACGGGTTCGACGCGATGGGTATCGCCCGGGCCATCGTCAGCGATCTGAGCCGGGGCCGCCCGGCGCAGGGCGCCTCGACCATCACCCAGCAGCTGGCGCGCAACCTGTTCCTCAGCGCCGACCAGACCGTGGAGCGCAAGGCCCGCGAACTGGTCTATGCGGTCGAGCTGGAGCAGACCTACACCAAGAACCAGATCCTCGGTCTCTACCTCAGCCGGGTGTATTTCGGCTCCGGCGCCTACGGCGTCGAAGCCGCCGCCCACCGGTTCTACAACAAGCCCGCCGCCAAGCTGACTATCCGCGAGGCGGCCAGCCTGGCGGCGGTGATGAAATCGCCGACCAACTACAACCCCGCCGAACAGCCCGAGCGATCAGCCGAGCGCACCCGCCTGGTGCTGGATGCCATGGTCGAGACCGGCGCGATCACCGGCGAGCAGCGCGCCAAGGCCCTGGCCCAGCCGGCCAAGGTCAATCACGGCGGGGCCGGCGTGGCCGCGCAGTACTTCGTCGACTGGCTCGACGACCAAACGCGGCGCTTGGTGGGCGCTCAGGTGCAAAGCCGCGACCTGCTGGTGGAGACCACCCTGGACTCGGCCACCGAAAACCTCGCGCAGGAGGCCACCACCGCGACCCTGGCGCGCTACAAGAGCCGGGGGGTTGCCCAGACGGCCCTGGTCACCCTGGATGGCGTCGGGCGGGTGCGGGCGATGATCGGCGGCGGCGACTACCAGCAGAGCGCCTTCGACCGGGCGGTGAACGCTCATCGTCAGGCCGGGTCCTCATGGAAGCCGTTCGTCTATCTGGCGGCGCTGGAAGCCGGCCGGACGCCGGATTCGCCGGTGGTCGACGAGCCGGTGACGATCGGCAACTGGACGCCCAGCAACTACGAGCCGGAATTCCTGGGGCCGATCACCCTGGAAACCGCGCTGGCCCATTCGATCAACACCGTCGCCGCGCGGCTGGCGGACGAGATCGGCCGGCCCCTGGTGGCCGCGGCCGCCCATCGGGTGGGAATCGTTTCACCGATCAACACCGATCCAGCCATGGCCCTCGGCACCACCCTGGTGACACCGATCGAGATGGCCCAGGCCTATGACACCTTCGCCAACGGCGGCAATCGGATCTCGGCCTATGGCATCGAGCGCATCCGCGTGGTGGGTGGGCCGATGGTCTATCAGCATCCCGCTCCCGCCTCGGCGGTGGTGGTGGCCAATCCGATGCTGAGCGATCTCAATCGGATGCTGCGCACCGTGATCGCCTCCGGCACTGGGGTCCACGCCGCCATTCCCGGCTATGACCTGGCGGGCAAGACCGGCACCACCAGCGACTACAAGGACGCGTGGTTCTGCGGCTTCACCGGCGGGCTGACCACGGTGGTCTGGATGGGCCGCGATGACGGCTCACCGATGGTCAGGATCACCGGCGGCAGCGCGCCGACCGATCTGTGGCGAAGCTTCATGACCGGCGCTCTGAAGCGGCTGCCCAACCAGCCGATACCGACCGGCGTTGCGGTGGCGCCGCCGCCGGTCGCGCCCGACGATCGCATGGCGCCGCCCGTCAACGAGGCTCAGCCGGATCCGAATATCCCAGCCTGATTGACTAAGGAGGTCGGACAGGTTCGATTGCGAACAAACGCGGCCAAAGGGAGACGGCGATGAGCGACGGTTCGATCGACATCGGGCATGAGGCCCGTTCCAAGGTCTACGCCGAACCTCTTGAGGCGCTGAACCCGGCCCGGCCGGACCTGTTCGCCGCCGACGCAATGTGGCCGATGTTCGAACGCCTGCGCGCCGAGGCGCCGGTGCATTTCACGCCCGAAAGTGACTACGGCCCATTCTGGTCGATCAGCAAATACAACGACATCATGGCCGTGGACACTAACCATCAGGTGTTCTCGTCGGCCGACGGCATCGCCCTGCCGACCCTGGAGGGTAAGGCCGAGGCGGATCTGCGGCCGCGGCGACCGAGTTTTATCGCCATGGATCCGCCGCGCCACGACGAGCAGCGCAAGGCGGTCAGCCCGGTGGTGGCGCCGGCCAATCTGCAGCGCATGGGTCCGATCATCCGCGAGCGGGCCGGGGCGATATTGGACGCCCTGCCGATCGGCGAAGCGTTCGACTGGGTGGATCTGGTGTCCAAGGAACTGACGGCCATGACCCTGGCCACGCTGTTCGATTTTCCGTTCGAGGAACGCCGCAAACTGACCCATTGGTCGGACGTGATGACCAACGCCCCCGGCCATGGTCCGGTAACCAGTTGGGATCAGAAGCGCGCCGAGATCGACGAGTGTTTCGGGGTGTTCACCGAATTGTGGAACGATCGCGTCAACGCCGAGCCCAAATTCGACCTGATCTCGATGTTGGCCCTCAACGAGGCCACCCGGGACATGGACCGGTTGGAATACTACGGCAATGTCGGCCTGCTGATCATCGGCGGCAACGACACCACCCGCAACACCATCTCCGGCTCGATCTACGCGCTGAACAAGCACCCGGCCCAGTATGACAAGCTGCGCGCCGACCCATCGCTGATCCCCTCGATGGTTTCGGAGACCATCCGCTGGGAGACGCCGCTGGCCCATATGAGCCGCACCGCCACGCGCGACTTTGAGTTCGGCGGCAAGACCATCCGCGAGGGTGACAAGGTGCTGATGTGGTATGTCTCGGGCAATCGCGACGACAGCGTCATCGACACGCCCAACGACTACATCATCGACCGGGCGCGGCCGCGCAAGCATCTGTCTTTCGGCTTCGGCGTCCATCGATGCGTCGGCAACCGCCTGGCGGAGTTGCAGCTGACCATTATCTGGGAAGAGATTCTCAAGCGGTTCCCGTCTGTCGAACTGGCCGGCGAGCCGCTCCGCACCCATTCGATCTTCGTGAAGGGCTACGAGACCCTGCCGGTGGTGATACCGCAACGTTCCTAGCCGCGTTGGCGTTACCGTGGTGGAGTCGATAATGTCGGGAATCGGCGCTAGCCGATCAACGGGAGGAATCATGGCAGCGGATCACCTGACGGCGCCCGCGCGGCAGTTGGACAGTGGCTTGCCGCTGTCGCGGTTTGCCGTCGTCGGGCGGGACAGCCATCCGCCAGAAATTTCCGCCGTGGTTTGCGCCTACAACGAGGCTGACCGGATTCGGGGCATCCTGGATGCGGTCCACAACCATCCGGCCCTCGCCGAACTGATCGTCGTCAACGACGGGTCGACCGACGAGACTGACGCGCTTCTGGCCGACTACCCCGACATCCGGGTGATCTCATACACACCCAACCGCGGCAAAACCTACGCCCTGGCGCGGGGCGCCGCCGCGGCGAAGGGCGATTATCTGATGCTGCTGGACGCCGACCTGGAGGGCGTGACCGCCGCCGACATCCAGGCCTTGGCTGACCCCGTAATCAACGGACGGACCGATGTCAGCATCAGTCTTCGCAGCAACAGCCTGTTCATCTATCGCCGGATCGGCCTGGACTTCGTCTCCGGTGAGCGGGTCATCCCGGCGAGCCTGTTGAAGGGTGCTGTGGAGACGATGGAGGCGCTGCCGCGCTGGGGTGGCGAATCGTTCATCAACGAGTTGATCGTCAGTCGCCGTCTGGCCATCGCCGTTGTCGATTGGCCCGGTGTCGTGAACGTGCGCAAGCACCGGAAACTAGGCCGCTGGCGGGGTATGGCGGCTGAGTTTTCCATGGTCCGCGATGCGTTGCAGGTGCTGTCGATGTGGGGCGTGCTCCGCCAAAATCTGGCCCTGCTGCGCCTGGTCCGGCGGCGCCGGGCGTGGGGCGGTCTCCAAGCCTCAGGGAGAGGCGTCTTCGGCCATAGCTTTGGCAAGCCCCCGTCTGACCAGCCAATAGGAAACTAGCATCAGCAGGGCGAGACCGAAAAAAACCATGGTCGCGAGATCGATCGACTTATCCGAACGCAACAGGCTCTGACCGAGGAAGTAGCCGGCCAGTAGGAAAATCAGCACCTTGGGGAAAGTACCTACCAGGTTCAGCCCCATGAACCGCGCGAAATTGACCCGGCTGGCGCCCGCGAAATACAGGATCAACGACCCTAGCGCCTGGGTTTTGCCGATCATCAGCAGTTTCCAGTCATTATCCCGAAATCGCTGCTCAAGCGGCTGAAGCCTTTCGGGGGTCAGAGACAG
Source organism: Caulobacteraceae bacterium (assembly GCA_043742805.1). Taxonomy (GTDB): domain Bacteria; phylum Pseudomonadota; class Alphaproteobacteria; order Caulobacterales; family Caulobacteraceae; genus Acaudatibacter. Next base: position 20,327 of record JAYTXV010000340.1, read on the forward strand.
CCAAGCGCCGATCCGGTGCACCACCGGCGCGTGGCCAAATCTCCCCAGACCGTAATAGCCAGCGTCGCCGACCAGGTCCGCCGCGACCAGCAGAACAAAGGCGACCACGCCATTGAGTTGGCCCGCCGCGACCATGGCTCCAGCCACGACAGTGATCGCGGGACCCTCGACGATGGCGATCGGCAAGAGCACGGCGTAACCATATTGGCCCAGGAGCGATAGAACGTGGCTCATCAGGCCATGGGGCAAGGGCATGTCTCCGTCTCTGCCGGGGCTTTGGCCTCGCCGCCACGCCTTTACCAGCGTTTAATCGACCCGCCCCATTGATAAGCATGATGTCATAGCATCGCATCGCGCAAGGTGGAGAGTGATCGCGCGTTGTCTTCGTTTACAAAGCGATGGCGATCTTCGATCAAAATTGCGTTTGGTTCACGGCCAGAGCGCCGCGCCAACAATGGGAACTGGTTTTCGCTTGAGCGGCGTTCTGCTCTGGAGGGGAATTGGATGAGCGTTGCCGACTTCGCGCATGGGTTCGCGGCATTCCTTGGCATAAATAAGGAATACCAGGGTCTGGGACCCCTGTGGGGCGCGATCCTGGGGGCGGTGATCACCTCCGCGGTGGTCGGTGGGGTTGTCCACACCCGCACCACCCGGCATCAGGAAGCCAACGCCCTGTTCGAATTCGCCAAACGGTTCCACGATCTACTGGACCGTGCTCATGTCCTGGCCAGCGACTATGCGCCTTCCGCCGGCGGTCCTTCAGCCTCCGACCGGTCGGAGGCTGGCGCCTACTACCGCAAGCTCTTCGACCTGATGCTCAATGAATATAACTTCTATCAGAAGGGGATCGTGTCGCGCGGCTCGTTCTATGATTGGATGACGTGGCGGTGGGGCGCCTGGCACGGGATCCAGGGGGCGACGATCGTCGTGCGCGGCGTGCCCTACGAGGAGGCTTGGCGCGACTGGTCCGGGCGCCCCTTGATGAAGGACAACCCGTTCGTGCTGTTCACCAACAGGATCCACGCCGCGCCGGACCTCAAGACCGTGGCCCATCTGGTGGCGGGAATCAGCCCGCCTTGGTGGCGGCTTTGAACCGCGCCTCTACACGTTCGTCAGGCCGTGGTCTGGCAAGTCCGCAGCTCCGAGAACATCACCACCAGTGGTCCCCATAGCAGACCGCTGCCGGCGATTAACAGGGTAGGGCGAAGGCCGCTCGTTCCGCCAAGCCGTTGAAACAGTTAGCCCACCACCCTCCCAGGGAGGCAGGGTGGTGGGCCTCGGGCGTGGCTGAGAAGGTTGGATGAACGTCCTTTGTCATCCGCCGCCCCTGTTGCACTATTTATCTTTCGGAGGCCGACATGCCCAGGATCAGATTCGCCATTCCGCCGCTGATCATGGCGCTGCTGCTGACGGCCGGCGCCGCTCCGGCGCCCGGCGTCGCCCGTTTCACCGCCGACGGCGCCTTCATCCCGCCGTCCGATTACCGCGAGTGGGTCTATCTGAGCACGGGTCTCGACATGAGCTACTCCGATGCGCCGCCGATGCCCGGCCAGTCAATGTTCGACAATGTGTTCGTCGATCCGGTTTCCTGGCGGGAGTTCAAGAAGACCGGCCATTGGCCCGAAGGCGCGGTGTTGATCCTCGAAAACCGCGGCGCCAACAGCCGCGGATCGATCAATAAGCACGGTCAGTACCAGACCGAGGATCTGATGGGTCTGGAGGCTCACGTTCACGACTCAGCTCGATTCAAGGGCGGCTGGGGATTCTTCGCCTTGAACGGAGCGGCGCCGGCGAAGATGATTCCATATGCGGCCGCCTGCTACGCCTGCCATCAGGCCCATGGGGCCGTTGATACGACCTTCACGCAGTTCTACCCCACTGCCAAGCCTATCGCGGTCAACGCGGGGACCTATCGCGAACCATAACTGTGAGCTGACTTAGGCTGATGTCCGGTCGGATCGCCGGCCCGATAAGAAACACCAGGGATCCGACTGGGCGCCAATCCATCCCGGTTTCGATTGCTGTTGCGGAAAAGATCGAATTTAATTAGATTGGTAACGATGCAAATAGGGAGTGTTGTAGTGAGTGACTTCATCGTACGGTTTGAAGG
>JAYTXV010000341.1:0-3640 GCA_043742805.1 Caulobacteraceae bacterium
CGTCCGGTGGAGACAGCAAGGCGAAGACCAGATCAACTGGCTCATCATCGACGGCGTCGAACACCACCGCCGGGGCAATGCGCGCGAAAATGCCCCGCATGCGGTCGAGACCCTCGACCCGGGCATGGGGAATGGCCACGCCATAGCCCACACCGGTGGTGCCCTGGCTTTCACGCTCCATCAGGGCGTCGAATACCTTGGGCGACTTGAGATGAAAACACCGGGCGGCGATTTCGGAGACCGTCGCCAGCACTTGTCGCTTGGTGGCGACGGCTAGGCGTGGCGCGATCGAGCCAGCGGTCAGTAGGTCCCCGATCAACAGGGCCGACAGGTCGTCACTCACGTTGGTTTAAAATCCCTGGGTTAGGGTGTCAGGCGGGACGTCGCGTGCGTTCCGGATCAACCCAGCCGATATTCCCGTCCGCCCGTCGATATACCACGGACAAACCGCCGTGGGCGGCGTTTCGGAACACAATTGCTTGAGCTTCGGTCAAATCCAGGTCCATCACCGCCATTGAAACGGTCATGGTCTTCAGCGGCGCCTCGGTCTCGGCGATCACCATCGCCGCCGGCGGGTGGCCGGCCGTTGGATCTTCCCAGTCATCGTCGCCGGTTTCGTCATCGCCGCCGCGCAACACATAGAGTGAGGCTGTTTCGGCGGCCTTGGCGGTGGCGGCGACAGTATGGCTCTTCAGGCGGCGCTTGTACCGGCGGATTCGCGTTTCCACCTTGATCAGGGCCTGGCTGAAGGCCGCGTGCGCGTCCCCGCCCAGGCCGTGACTCTGAAGGTGCTGTCCGCTCGCCAGGGTAACGGAGCAATCGACCTTAAAGCCGTGGCCGTCGCGGCTGACAAGCACCTCGGCATCGCCGCCGCGCTCGAAATATTTGCCGATGGCGCCAGCTAGATCGTCGCCGATCCGGGTCCTAAGCGCGTCGCCAACATCGACATGTTTGCCTGAAACTTGAACTTTCATACCGACACAACACGCCCCCCAAACCGACGAGTCAAGCAAGGGTTGGCTTCAGCTGAAACGATCACCCAGGTAAACGCGCCTGACTTCCGGGTCGGCGAGAATCTCGTCCGGAGAGCCTTCGAACAGGACCTCTCCGGCGTGAATAATCGAGGCGCGGTCGATGATATCCAGGGTCTCGCGCACATTGTGGTCGGTAATCAAAATGCCGATGCCCCGGCGGCGCAGATAGCCGATCACTTCCCGGATGTCGGCGATGGCCAGCGGATCGATGCCGGCGAAGGGCTCGTCCAGCAGCATGAAGGCCGGCTCGCTGGCCAGGGCCCGGGCGATCTCCACCCGCCGCCGCTCACCGCCGGACAGGGCCGGGGCGGGGGAGCTTCTCAGGTGATCGATGTGCAGTTCCTCGAGCAACTGGTTGGTAATCTCGCGCACGCGGCCGCGGCGGCCCTCGCGCATCTCGACCACGGCCATGATGTTCTGTTCCACCGTCATGCCCCGGAAGATCGAGGTTTCCTGGGGCAGATAGCCGAGGCCCTGGCGCGCGCGCTGATACATCGGCTGGTTGGTGATGTCCTCGCCGTCCAGCCAGATCGCGCCGTAGTCGGCGGCGATCAGGCCGGTGATCATATAAAAGCAGGTGGTCTTGCCCGCCCCGTTCGGACCCAGAAGCCCGGCCACCTCGCCGCGGGCCAGCCGCAGGCTGACGCCCTTGACGACCTGTCGGCCGCGAAAGGATTTGCCGATACGGTCGACGATCAGGCCGCTCTCCGGACCCGGAGCGGGCACGGCGGAACCCGCCGGTTTCAGTCCCGAAGCGATGGTCATGTCCTGATTCTCAAGGCCCCGATGATCAAGGTTTGCCACTGATCAAGGTTTGGCTGGGCTGTCGACCTGGGCGGTCTTGTCGGGATAGAACACGGCGCGCACGCGGCCGGCTTTGCCGGCGCCCTTGGCGTTGGACTCCATGGTCGCCTCGTGGCTCGACACGGTGATGGTCAGCTTGTCGCCGCGCGCCACGTTCTGCCCCTGAACCACGATGACATCGCCGGTCAGGACGATCTGGTCGCGGGCCTGGTCGTAGACCGCGTGATCGCCCCGGGCGTTTTGTTCCGGGGTGACATAGTAGACATGGCCGTTGGCCTCGATCCGGTCGGCGCCGCCGCAGGCCGGATGTCCGTCGGCGCCAGTGCCCTTGGCGCGCGAATAGACCGTCAGCGTGTCGGCGCGGATGCGGGTCCTATCCTGCACCGCCTCTGCCGAACCCCGCCAGATGGCGACGCACCGGGTGTTGCTGACCTCGGCCTGGTCGGCGGTGATGTCGATGGGTGACTTAGAGGCGCCGGCGGCCTGCGCCAGCGCGACGCCGCCGATGGCGAGGCCCAGCGTGGCGGTCGAGATGGCCATGCCCAAGGCGGCCCGCAATTGCGTCATACTCTCAACCTTCAGGCCGGCGTCGTCCGGGCTCGTCCTACACTTAGTGTTGATTGAGCCGCGTGTGAACGCCACCCTTGAATATGACTCTATCGCCTTTGTCTAAAACATCGAAGCCGTTGGATTGCACGTCCCCCTGCGGTGTCTGGCTGGAGAGGGCGGCAGGGCTGGTCACCGTGCCGGTGCGTGTGTTGACCACCGCCTCATCGGTCGCGAACCGGGACGACTTGGCGTTGTTGGCCAGCACATGGCCCTTCAGATACAGCATCCGGGTGTCCTCGTGATAGACGCCGGTGTCGGCCGTGACGGTGGAGGGGTGGGCGCCGTCCGTGTCGAGGGTCATGGTCGGATAGCTCAGCAACACCCTCTGAAATGATTTTTCGTCGCGCGCGGCCTGTTTCGCGCCCAGGACATAGGCGCGCCCTTGGCTGTCGCGGCCATAGAAGTGCGGATTGACCATCTCAATTGGCGAGGTGGCGTCCCGCTGCGCCGCGTCCTGTCGGCGGGCCGCGCGGGCCATGACCAGGCCAACCAGCAGGCCCACCGTCCCGATCATGATTATCGGCAGCAGCCATCTGAGCACCTGGACCATCCGGCTATGAACTCGCGGCTTTCCGCGCGGCGGCGGACCGTAGGCCGCGGTCGCCGCGAGTCTACCGCTTTGGACCATCGGGACGTGCGGCGGCGCGAGGTCAGGCATGGGCGAAGATGTCGATCTCAGCCCACCCAGCGACGTCGAGGGCGGCACGGTGTGGCAGAAAATCGAAACAGGCCTGGGCCAGATCCATCCGGCCTTCGCGGTTCAGCATATCGTCCAGTCGGTTCTTGAGGGCGTGCAGGTTGATAACATCGGACGCCGCGTAGGCCAGCTGTTCGGGCGAAAGCCGCCCGGCGCCCCAGTCGGAGCTCTGCTGAGCCTTGGAGATATCCTGACCGAGCAGTTCGCGCGTGACGTCTTTCAGGCCGTGCCGATCGGTATAGGTGCGCGCCAGTTTCGAGGCGATCTTGGTGCAATAAACCGGCGTGGTGACCACACCCAGGTGAAGCCGGAACATGGCGATGTCGAAGCGCCCGAAGTGGAAGATCTTCAGTATCCTTGGGTCGGTCAGAAGGCGCTTCAGGTTGGGGCAGTCATAGGCCGGCCGGATCATTTGCACGACATGGGGGTCTCCTTCGGGGCCGCGGATCTGGACCACGCATAGCGGGTCGCGCCCCAGTCGCAGGCCCATGGTCTC
>JAYTXV010000342.1:0-1976 GCA_043742805.1 Caulobacteraceae bacterium
CATTGCCGCATGCACGCCGCCCCGCACCACGCCGAATTGCGGCGTCTGAAGGTTGGCGACGACGCCGCCGACGTATTTCGCCGCCGGGCTGCGGTCCAGCATGTGCAGGACGCCTTCGACCATTGTCGGGCTGGATCCTCGATCGGGACCCGCTGTTGACGCCGGCCTGACGGCCGCTATCGCAGGCACGCCGGCCCTGGGAACTGGGCTCGGCGCCGTAGGGCCAAGCCGCGCCCAGGCGCTTCGCACCTGTTCGTCTCCGTAGAGCAATGCGCCTGCCGCGGCTTCCGCGGCTTGCGCCTCGGCCATGTCAAGGCGAGCTTTCAATTCCCGCTCTCGCCGGCGGACCTCTTCGAAAATCGTTGGCATCAGTCCTCCAGAGGCAGCGGGACGGCGCACCCTTGCGTCTCATACCAACCGCCGCTGACGCTGACTCGGGGGATTCCCGAGAGGCGCGAAGCATGATTCACCCTGCTTGTTGCGGAGGAGGTGGTCATGCCGTCGATCAAGCTGCGGACGGACTGGGATGCGGCGCGCACGCGGCGGGCGGCCAAGGCGGCCGGGGACAGCGACCAGGTGCGGCGTCTGTTGGCGATCGCGGCGGTCTATGAAGGGCTGAGCCGGGAGGATGCGGCGCGGCTGGGGGGCATGGATCGCCAGACTTTGCGCGACTGGGTGCATCGGTTCAACGAAGAGGGGCCGGAGGGGTTGGTGAACCGGCCGGCGCCCGGCAACGAGCGACGCCTGACGCCGGCGCAGGAGGCCGAGCTGGCCCAGTGGGTGGAGGCTGGGCCGGCGTCGGTGGGACTGGACCACTTGGCGCGCTGGCGCTGCCTCGACTTGCAGGCGCTGATCCAGGAGCGCTGGGGGGTCGACTACCACGAGCGCACCATCGGCAAGCTGCTCGAGCGGCTGGAGTTCTCCCACATCACCGCCCGGCCCCGGCACTATCGCCAGGACGAGGCGGCCCTGGAGGCGTTTAAAAAAACTTCCCGCATAGGATCGCGGAGATCCGCGGCCAGCAACCGCCCGGCACGCCCATAGAGATCTGGTTCCAGGACGAGATGCGGGTCGGCCAGAAGACCCAGCGCACCCGCATCTGGGCTCGCAAGGGGACGCGGCCCCGCCAGGTCACCGATCTGCGCACCGGCTGCGTCTATCTGTTCGGCGCCATCTGTCCTGAACGCCAGACCGGCGCGGCCGTGGTCATGCAGCGCGCCGACACCCACGGCATGCAGCACCATCTGGACGAGATCAGCGCCACCGTCGCACCGGGCGCTCACGCCGTGCTCGTCCTGGATCAGGCCGGATGGCACACCACCGGCAAGCTCAGGACGCCCGCCAACATCACCTTCCTGCCGCTGCCGCCCAGATCGCCCGAGCTGAACCCCGCCGAGAACGTCTGGGAGTATCTGCGAGGACGATGGCTCTCCAACCACATCTTCGCCGACTACGACGCCATCCTCGACGCTGTCTGCGACGCCTGGAACCGCCTCATCGCCGAACCCACACGCATCGCTTCCATCGGATCACGCCAATGGGCGGTTTGCGGTGAGGCTTAAGGGCGGTTGGTATAAGGCGTCTGGTGCTTTGACTTAGAATTGGCACGGGGTTCGTAGTGGAGTCGGATGCCGCCCGCCAGGAGCCCGCATGACCGCCGTCCCGTCCGCCGAGAGCTACAAGGACGTCGTGCTGTTCCTGGCCACGGCCGGGGTGGTGGTGCCGCTGTTCAAGCGGCTCAAGGTCAGCCCGATCCTGGGGTTCATGCTGGCCGGGGTGGCGCTGGGTCCCTTTGGCCTCGCCGCCCTGGCGGGGCGGGCGCCATGGCTGGGCTATCTCACCGTCGGCCGGCCGGAGGACATCGCCTCCCTGGGCGAACTGGGGGTGGTGTTCCTGCTGTTCATGGTGGGGCTGGAGCTATCGTGGGAGCGGCTGCGGCTGATGCGGCGGCTGGTGTTCGGCTTGGGCGCGGCCCA
>JAYTXV010000343.1:0-3006 GCA_043742805.1 Caulobacteraceae bacterium
CGCGTAGGGTTGCATCACATGTTCAATACCCGGCACCCAGGGTCCGCCCTGGTCGTGCATCGCCTTCATGCCCCCCAGGCTGGCGCCGGCGATGGTCGAGCCGTGATAGCCGTTGACGCGTGAGATGATGATGTTGCGGTTCGGTTCGCCCTTCACCTGCCAGTAATAGCGAGCCAGGCGGATGATGGTGTCGATGGCTTCGGAGCCGGAATTGTTGAAGAAGATGTGTTGCAGATTGCCGCCTAGCAGCGAGGCGACCTTTACCGCCAGCTGGATCGTGGTCGGGGCGGCGGTCTTGAAGAATGTGTTGTAGTAGGGCAGCTCCAGCATCTGCTCATAGGCGGCTTCGGCCAGTTCCTTGCGGCCATAGCCGACCTGCACGCACCAAAGACCGGCCATGCCGTCCAGAATGGCGGCGCCGTCGCCATCGAAGATAGTGCAGCCGTCGGCCCGGGTGATGATGCGGCTGCCGCCCGCGTCCTGTTGCAGCTTGTAGTCGGTCTGGGCCGGCAGATGGTGCGCCACGTCGAGACGGCGAAGTTCGGCGATATCGTAGTTTCGGGGGGTCACTGGAAGGGTTCCTTGGTGGTTAGACGCTGGCCAGTTCGCCCCTCAGGGCCTGGCCGAGAATATGGAAGAAGGCTTGCGAGTCCGGGTTGTCAGAGGTCCGCCATTCGGGGTGCCATTGGACGGCCAGCACCGGCGCCCCGTTCACACGGGCCGAGACGGCTTCGACCACCCCGTCGGGGGCGCGGGCCTCGACCGTCAGGCCCTCACCCAGACGACCGGCGCCCTGGAAATGCACCGAATTGACGCGCAGCTTGTCCCGTCCGAGGCTGCGCGCCAGAACGCCGCCGGATGTCAGGGCGACGTCATGCTGGTGGGCAAACATATCGTCGAAACTGGCCTCTGGCGGCGCGTGATGGGCAAGAATGTTCGGATTTTGGCTGGTGTCGCGCCGCAAGGCGCCACCGAAGGCGACATTGATCTCCTGAAAACCTCGGCACACCCCGAACACCGGTCGGCCCAGATCAAGCATCGCCGCGATCAGATCGAACGTCATCGAATCCCGGGCAGGATCGAACGGACCCTCGGCGTCCGCCGCCCCAGCCTCGCCGTAGCGACCGGGCTCGACATTCGACGGACTGCCGGTCAGCAGCAGGCCATCCAGTCGCGGAGCCACCTCGCGGGCGGTCATCAGATCGGGCAGCGCCGGGACCAGCAGTGCGGCCACGTCGCCCCATTGCATAGCAGCGGTGACATAGCGGTTGATCACCGCCTGACCGAACTCCGTCCCTATGCGGCGGGTGCAACAGGTGACGCCCAGAACAGGGCGAGAGGGAACTGGCCGGGCGGCGCTCATGACAGCAACACCGCCGGTGAGCAGGCGTGCCAAGCCAGCCAGACCGGCTCGTCCCAGGTGAAATCCTCTTGATCGCGGCGCGTCAGATTCGAGCGCAGAGCCTTCACCGATCGTCCTCCCTCGACGGCCACCTCATAGACCGACTCACTTCCCAGATAGGCGATCTGGCGGATGACGCCAGGAACGAGGTTGCAGCCCTCCGGGGTGTCTTCCAATATGGGCGGGGCCCGTCCTGCTCCGCGCTTATGCAGCTCGATCTTTTCTGGCCGCAGCGCCACCCAGACCGTGCTCTCATGCGCGCCGGTGACACCATGATCCAGAAAAACCCGGGTCGGCAGGTCCGGTGAAACCACCACCGCGTGGTCCGGTTCGTCCACCTCCAACCGGCCTTCGAACATGTTCACCGAGCCGATGAAATCAGCCACGAACCGGGAATTGGGGAACTCATAGAGATCGCTGGGCGTGGCCACCTGCTGCAGCAGCCCGCGGTTCATCACCGCGCAGCGCGTGGCCATGGCCAGAGCTTCGTCCTGGTCGTGAGTGACGAACAGGAAGGTGATCCCGACTTTTTCCTGCAGCTGCGCCAGTTCCGAGCGCATCGCCTCGCGCAGCTTGGCGTCCAGGGCCGAAAGGGGTTCGTCCAGCAGCAGCACGCGAGGCCGTTTTACCAAAGCCCGGGCAAGGGCGACGCGCTGACGCTGTCCACCAGATAGCTGATCGGGCTTGCGGGCGCCGTAGCCGTCGAGCTTGACCAGACCCAACGCCTCCTCCACCCGCCGAGCCCGCTCAACAGCCGCCACGCCATCGACCTTGAGGCCGTAAGCCACATTGTCGGCCACGGTCATGTGAGGGAACACCGCATAGGACTGGAAGACCATGTTCACCGGCCGCTTGTTGGGCGGCGTGCGGCTGATGTCCTCGCCGTCGATCAGAATCCGCCCTTCCGAAGGGGTCTCGAACCCGGCCAGCATGCGCAGCAGGGTAGTCTTGCCGCAGCCCGAGGGTCCGAGCAGGGCGAAGAACTCCCCCTCCTCGATTGAGAGCGATACTCCGTCCACGGCCAACACCTTGCCATAGCGCTTGGTGACGTTCTCGAAGCGGATGATGGTCTTTCCGGTGGTCACTGCAGCCCCTCCCTGGCCTCGATGCTCGCCACCGACCCGCCGGAGACGCGCAGGGCGACGGCCGTCAGCGCCACGGTCAGCACGATCAATATGGTGGACGCGGCGTTGACCTCCGGCGTCACCGAGAACCGGACCATGGAATAGACCTTGACCGGAAAGGTGGTGGTGTCCGGACCAGAGGTGAAAAAGGTGATCACGAAGTCGTCCAGGCTGAGCGTGAAAGCCAACAGCGCGCCAGCCAGCAGGCCCGGGCGCATGTGCGGCACGATCACGTCCCAGAAGATCCGCCACTCTCCCGCGCCCAGGTCCTTGGCCGCCTCCTCCAGTTCGCGGTTGAAACTGGCCAGGCGACCGCGGATGACGATGGCCACGAAGCTGAACGAAAACGAGATGTGCGAGATGATGATCGCGCCCAGGTTTAGCGGCCAGATCAGATCGGTCGGCCAGGGCATGACCTGGGTGAAGAACACCAGCATGGCCACGCCCATGCAGATCTCCGGCACCACGATCGGCAGGCCG
>JAYTXV010000344.1:0-8130 GCA_043742805.1 Caulobacteraceae bacterium
TGGGCGGGCGCTATGATTATTACCACGTCAAGAGCAACGACTCCGGCATCTTGCCCTACGACTATCTTCCCGGAACGTCGGGAACGGTTTCAGCCTCTAGGTGGAAAGGAACCTATAGCGCCAGTGTGAGCTATAAGGTGGGTTACGGCCTGATGCCGTATTTCACCTACGCCGAAAATTCAGCGTTACAATATGGCCAAGCCGGCGATATTTCCACTCTCCTGATCCAGAACGGTGGTTGGATCCGCCAATCCGCCCTGACCGAAGCCGGCGTCAAATTCCAGTTCCTGGCCGGGGCGCTGGTCGGATCCCTGGACTATTACCGCCAGACACGGCCGGTGCTCAGCGGCGCTCCACCCAGCGTGGTCAATACGGTCGGCAAGGGCGAGGAGCTGGAGATCCGTTATGTGGCGACCAGGAATCTGAGTTTGACCTTCGCCGGTAACCTGCAGCACACCGAGGTGATCGGACCGGATAAGAGCTTCCAGTACTTGCCGGCTTTCACGGTCTGCGGCGCCAGTCAGGCCTGCTATGTCAGTTCCTTCGGCGGGACCTACGTCACCTACAATTTCAACAGCCTGGCCGGAAGGTCGGGCAACTATGCGTTCGGGCCAATCCCGCACAGTGTCGACAGCCTCTATGTCAACTATGTCAGCGACGAGCACGGCTGGGGCCGAGCCGGCCTGACGATCGGCTCCACCTACACCTCCAAAACCTCTGGCAACCTGCCCGGCGCGGTAATCTATCCGTCCTATTTCATTGAAAACATGTCGGTCTTCTACCAAATCGGCAAGAACGAGATCGACCTGAACGTCGATAATCTGACCGACCAGCTCTATTTCATCCCCGACGCCGACACCTATGTGAACCAGGGCGCCTTGCCGGGCGTCGGGCGCGAGTGGCGCATGACCTTCAAGCGAAAATTCTAGGGCGGGCGCGGGAACCGGCATGGCCGCGAGCAAATGGCGACCTTGGCGACTGCTGGGCGTACTGAGCCTGGTCAGCTTCCTGATCAACGCCTCGACGTTCAATTCCCTGGGCGTGGTGCTGCCCGACATGGTCCGGGACCTGAAGTGGAGCTGGACGCAGGCGGGGCTGGGCTTCACCATCCTGGGCGCGGCGTGCGGTTCCTCCGCCCTGCTGCCGGCCATGCTGATCCGCCGGTTTGGGGTCCGGGTCACCTTGCTGGCAGGGACCGCGGTGATGGTCCTGGGCTTCCTCTGCCTGGCCCGCGCCAACGATGTGTGGCTGTATTTCCTCGGCACGGCGCTTTGCGGTGTCGGCTATCAGATGATGGCCCTGATCCCCGGGACCCACGTTCTGGCCGCCGTCTTTCATCGGCGCGGCGTGCCGTTCGGCCTGTATTTCACCGCCGCCGCCCTGGGTGGCGTGGCTGGACCCTGGATGGTGTGGGCCGTCAATCAGCTGACGCCCGACGGCTGGCGCACCTATTGGCTGGTCCAGATGGCCGCCTCGCTGGTGCTGGGCGTCCTATGCGCGGCGATGATGGGTGGCCGCGAATGGCTGTCGGAAATTGGCGCCCAAACCGACAAGGCGCTGGCGGACGAGGCGGCCAACGGCGCGACCAGGACCGCGGCGCCGGCGGTTTTCCGGACCACGCGGGAATGGTCGGTGCGCGCGGCCGTGCGGACGCCGCAATTCATGATCCTGTTGGCCGCCTACTTCGGTCACCTGTTGGTGGGAGTGACCGTCGCGAGCCTGTCGGTGGCGCACCTCACCCAGAGGGGCGTCTCGATGACCGTGGCGCTCAGTATGCTAAGTCTTGAGGCCCTGGTGCAGACCGGCGGACGCGCCGGGGCGACAGTGGTGGGCGATATGGTCGATCCTAAACACCTGTTGATGTTCGCTCTCGCGGCCCTGGCGATAGGATCCGGCGCCCTGAGCATCGCCCAGACCTATCCGGTGATGTTGCTCTATGCGGTGGGCAGCGGCCTTGGGTTTGGGCTCACGGGCCTGGCGGTAAGTATGCTGCTGCTCAACTATTTCGGGCGGCGCAATAATCTGGAGATTTTCGCGCGGACCGCCCTGGTCGGCGCCTTCTCGGCCCTGGGAGCCACCCTGGGCGGCGAACTTCGCGATCTGACCGGCGGCTTCGGCTCGACCTTCGCCATCTTCGCCGGGGTGATTTTTGTCGTGCTTGTCGCCGTGGCGGTCATGAAGCCACCACGGCTGAGCCATGAGACGCTATAGCCTGCCCATCAGCACCAATATGACGATGATCACCAGGACCAGGCCCAGGCCTCCGCTCGGAAAGTAACCCCAGGACCGGCTGTGACCCCAGGTCGGCAAAGCGCCGACAAGCGCCAAAATTAGCAATATAACCAGAATTGTTCCGAGCACCGAAGTCTCCCGCTAGGCGTTGGGGGCCGCTAAGGGGCCACCTGACCGCAAACGGCGAACCAGCCGCTAGGTTCCCGAACCATGCGTGGTCAGCGCTGCCGGGATCCCGCAAACGGATCGGCGGCGGCCTCGGCGAGCTCGAATCCAAAACGGGCGAAGCCGGCCTTCATCTCGGGGCTGACCGGCGCTTCGATATCAATCAGGCCGCCCGACGGGTGGGGAATGACCAGTCGGCGCGCGTGGAGCTGCAGCTTCAGGGCGGCGGAGACCGCCATCGAGGCCGGGGTGTTGTATTTCGGGTCGCCGAGAATCGGATGGCCGATGGCCAGCAGGTGGGCGCGAAGCTGGTGGGTACGCCCTGTCTGGGGCCGAAGAGCCAGCCACGCGGCCCGCGGTCCAGCGCGGGAGATCGTGACATATTCGGTCACCGCCGGTTTGCCGTTGGGATCTCTGGGGTCCACTGGAACCATGCGCTCGCGGTCGTCGATCCCGATCTTGGCCAGAGGCAGATCGATGATCCCCTCGGCTGGTTTGGGATTGCCCTCCACCAGAGCCCAATAGGTCTTCCGCGCTTTGCGCCGGGCGAAACCGCCGGAGATACGGCCGGCCGCGTCTGGTGTCTTGCCTAGGATCAGCACGCCCGAGGTGTCACGATCGAGTCGGTGGGTCAGGCGCGGCCGGTCGGCCCCCTCACCCCAGGCGCTCAGTAGCCGGTCGATATGGTGGGTGGTCTTGGTGCCGCCCTGGACCGCGAGGCCGGCCGGCTTGTTGAGAACCAGCACTTCGTCGTCCTCCCAAAGCACCAGGCTTTTGGCGAAGACGGTATCGCTGGGGGATATGCCTTCTCGCGCTTGGGGCGGCGGCCCTTCCGGCAGCGGCGGCACACGGACCCGAGCGCCGGCGGCGAGGCGCGTGTCGGCCTTGACCCGCGCGCCGTCCACCCGCAGCTGTCCGCCGCGCGCCAGTTTGTGGATCTGGGTCTGTCCGAGGTGCGGCCAGCGGCGACGCAACCAGCGATCCAGACGGATACCGTCCTCGCCCACCTCGACCACCAGCTGCTTGACCTCGCCCATCAGGCGAACAGGCGCCGGGCAAGGATCAGGCCGAGAAACAGCGCGCCGATGGAGAGGCTTACCGAGGCCAGGGCGTAGCCCGCGGCCGCATCCCAAGCCCGGCGCTGGATCATCAGAGCGGTGTCGAGGGAGAACGACGAGAAAGTGGTGAAGCCGCCCAGTACGCCCACGGCCAGCAACAGGCGCCAGCGGTCCTGGTCAGCGCCGCCCCGATGAGCGAGCAGGCCGACCAGCAGACCCATCAGAAAGCCCCCGACGATATTGACCGTGAAGGTCCCCGCCCAGGGCCTCGCCGGTCCCAACAGGCGCAGCACCCAAACGCCGGTCTGGTAGCGCGCCACCGACCCTATCGCCCCGCCGACCGCCACGAGCAGCAGTTTTTGCATCGGCTTTCTAGGCCTCCGGGCCTTGGGTATCGGCAAGTCCGGCCCAGCGTTCCGGAACGACGAGGCCGATGGCGTTCAAGACCGCCGCGATGTCCGCCGGGATCGGCGCCTCGATCCGACGCTCACCTCCCGCCGGATGGGGGAAAGTCAGGGCCGCGGCGTGCAGCATCAGCCGGGGAGCCGGGGCGCCGGCCAGCACCAGGGCTCCGCCATAACGGGGATCGCCCGCGATCGGCCGGCCGATCGAGGCCATATGGACGCGCAGTTGGTGCATCCGGCCGGTGCGAGGCGCCAATTCCACCAGAGCGGCGGTGTCATTGGACGCCAGGGTTCGATAGCGGGTGGACGCCTGTTGCGCGTCGGCGTGGTCGGGGTCGCAGACGCGCATATAGGCCTCGCGCCCCTGGCTCTCCTTGCGCAGCGGCGACTCTATTCCACCCTCGCGAGGATCGGGCGCGCCGGGGGCGACGATGGCCAGATAGGTCTTTTTCACCCGCCGGCTCATCATCGCCTTGCCCAGGAACGCCGCAGCGGGCTGGCTGCGGGCGGTGAGAATGACACCGGAGGTGTCACGATCCAGTCGATGCACCAGTCGGGGCCGAACGCCGCTGGACTTGGCGAACGCCGCCAGCAACTCATCCAGTGTATGGACGGCGATCCGCCCGCCCTGACTGGACAGGCCCGGGGGCTTGTTCAAAGCCAGCACCTCGGCATCCTCATGGATCACCAGCGACCGGACAAAAGTGATCTCTTCCGGCGAAAGAATGATGGTCTTCATCGCGTCTCTCGAATCGACGCCCAGCGTTGCAGGCGCTCCTTGACGCGGGCTTCGGCGCCTTCGCCCTTCGGCTGATAGAACACCGGGCGATCAATGCCCTCGGGGAAATAGTTCTGGCCGGAGAAGCCCTCGGCGGTTTCGGGATCGTATTGGTAGCCCTTGCCGTAGCCCAGGTCCTTCATCAGCCGGGTCGGGGCGTTGCGGATATGGGCGGGTGGCATCAGCGAGCCGGTTTCCTTGGCCAGGCGCCGGGCGGCGCCGAACGCCTTATAGACGGCGGTCGACTTGGGCGCGCAGGCCATGTGGACACAAGCCTGGGCCAGGGCGAGCTCGCCCTCGGGACTGCCCAGAAAGTCATAGGCGTCCTTGGCGGCGGTGCTGACCAGCAGCGACAGCGGGTCGGCGGCGCCGATATCCTCGGAGGCCATCCTCACCAGACGCCGGGCGATGAACAGCGGATCCTCGCCGCCGTCCAGCATCCGCGCCAGCCAATACAGCGCCGCGTCGGGGTCCGAGCCGCGCACCGATTTGTGCAGCGCCGAGATCAGGTTGTAGTGCTCCTCCCGGCCCTTGTCATAAGCCGGGCTACGGCGCTGCAGCACCTGGCTCATGCCGGCGACATCGAGCGGGGTGTCGGCGGCAATGGTAAACAGGGTCTCGGCCAGGGTCAGCAGATAGCGCCCGTCGCCGTCCGCCATCGCGGTCATCGCTTCCCGCGCGGCGGGCTCGAGCGGCAGCGCCCGGCCCTCGAAGACCTCGGCCTTGGCCAGCAGCGCCGCCAGGGCGGCGCTGTCCAGCCGGCGCAGCACGTAGACCTGGCAACGTGACAGAAGGGCGCCGTTGAGTTCGAAGGACGGGTTCTCGGTGGTGGCGCCGACCAGGGTGATGGTCCCGGCCTCCACGAAGGGCAGGAAGCCGTCCTGCTGGGCGCGGTTGAAGCGGTGAATCTCATCGACGAACAACAGGGTAGCCTTGCCTGCGGTCCTGCGCAGCCGCGCGGTCTCAAAGGCCTTCTTGAGGTCGGCGACACCGGAAAATACCGCCGAGATCTGCTGGAACTCATAGCCTGCCGCCGCCGCCAATAGCCGGGCGATGGTGGTCTTGCCGGTGCCGGGCGGACCCCAGAGGATCATCGAATTCAGCCGGTGAGCCGCCGCCATCCGCCCGATCGGCCCGTCGGGGCCAAGTAAGTGGTCCTGTCCCACCACCTCGCTCAAGGCCTGGGGCCGCAGCCGGTTGGCCAGCGGCGTGGGCGGCCCGGGCGTCAGTCCGGCCGCTTCGAAGAGGTCGCTCATGACGCGAAGACTATCAGAGTGCGCGCAAGACGCCACCGTGCCTGGCCGATCAGGTCACCCACCCAATGCGGTGATGAACCGACGCGCCCGCACCCGCACATCAGCCGGCGACAGGCCCGCCACGTAAAGCGCGGAGCCGAGGCCGAAGCCCTGCGCGCCCGCCTCCCGCCACGGCCTCATGCTCTCGGGCTTGACACCGCCGACCACCAGCACCGGCATCTCGCGCGGCAATACGGCCCGCTGGGCGCGCAGCACCGCCGGGCCTGCCGCTTCAGCCGGGAATAGTTTTAGCGCCGTCGCTCCCGCCCCAATGGCGGCGAAGGCCTCGCTGGGCGTGAAATACCCTGGCAGCGAAACCAGCCCGGCGCCGACGGTTGCGGCAATGACGCCTGTGTCGGTGTTGGGCGAGACCACCATACGCCCGCCCGCCCGGGCCACGGCGAGCACTTGGCCGATCGTGAGCACCGTTCCCGCTCCGACCAGCACGGGGGCCGGATAGCGCCCGGCGATCGCGGCGATGCTAGCCAGTGGATCGGGAGAATTGAGCGGCGCCTCGATCAGCGTGAAACCCTCTTCGACCAGCACGTCGGCGATCGCAACGATCTCGTCGGGCCGCACCCCGCGAAGAATCGCGACCAGCGGGCAACGCGCCATGGCGGCCGCGAATTCGGCTTCAGGACCCATGGGCAAGTCTCCAGATGGCATTGATCCCGGCGACAAAGGCGCCCCCGCCGTCGACCATGACCACGCGCCCGCCGACGACCTCGATCGCCGTGGCATATAGCGCGCCGAGCGCCGCTTCGGCCAGGACGTGGACCGTTTCCCCACCCGCCAGGGCCTGTTCGCGCACATCGGCGCCGATCAACAGGCCGCTGACATAGGCCGCCGTCTGATCGCGCGGGCGAAGGCCGAGCAAGCCGTCGGCGCGCGCGCCAAACAGGTCTCCCAGCAATCGCGCACGGCCGCTATCGGCCAACCCTTGCCGGAACGCGGGACCGTCCGCCACCTCCCCGCGGATGAGCTCGGCGAGCAGACTGTGCTGGCCGAGCAGCGCGAACAATTCGCCAGTCATCGTGGTCCGAAAGCTGGCGACCTGGCCACCAGCGATCCGCGCCCATTTGCAGTGCGTCCCCGGCTGACAGAGCATGCCATCGTCCGGCGCCAACCCGGCGGCGACCGCGCCCAGCAGCTGCACCTCCTCGCCGCGCATCACGTCGCCGCGACCGCCGTCGATCGACGACAGGCCCGGCACGATCGCTGCGCGCCCCGGCTCGACCCACAGCAGCGCTCGCGCCAGACCGGCCAGATCGGCGGGACAGGCCACATAGGTCGCCTGCACCCAGCCCTGCGCAGAACCGACCATGCCGGCGCACAGCACCGGAACATCGCCGAGGCGCGCGCGGATCGCCGCCACCTCGACCGCGAAATCCCGCCCCGCCATGGCCAGCAGGCCGCGGTCGTCATGTTCGGTGGCGATCACCGCGCCGGCGGCGTCGATGGCGTAAATGCGCCGATTGGTGGTTCCCCAGTCGATCGCCAGGAACGTCGGGCCGGCCAGCCGCATCATTCACCCCCTTGTCGAGCCATGTGGTCGTCGACGTTATGCGAGAGGATGAGAAATTCGAGGCTTAGGCAATGAACAACCCGCCGATCCGCCTGGGCGTTGTCGGCATCGGCAAGATCGCCCGCGATCAACACCTGCCCGCGATCGCGGGCGGCGATCGCTTTCTGCTTATCGCCACGGCCAGTCCGCACACGACTTTGCCGGATACGCCGGGCCATGCCGACATCGACGCGCTGCTTCGCGGCGGCCACGATCTCCACGCCGTATCCCTGTGCACGCCACCATCTGGGCGGTTCGGGATCGCCGCCGCGGCGATCGACGCGGGGCTGCACGTCATGCTTGAGAAGCCGCCGGGCGCGACGGTGTCGGAGGTTGTCGAACTGACCCGTCGCGCCGAGGCGGCTGGCGTGACACTGTTCGCCACCTGGCACTCGCGCGAAACGGCCGGTGTCGACGCGGCGCGCGCCTGGCTCGCCACCCGGCAGATCCGGTCGGTCGCGATCGAGTGGCGCGAGGATATCCGCATCTGGCATCCGGGACAGGACTGGATCCTGGAGGCCGGTGGATTCGGTGTGTTCGATCCCGGGATCAACGCGCTGTCGATCGCCACCACGATTCTGCCCGAGGCGCTTCGGATCACCTCCGCCGCCCTTCACGTCCCCACCAACCGGGC
>JAYTXV010000345.1:0-4715 GCA_043742805.1 Caulobacteraceae bacterium
CCGGATGACCCTGGCCGAGGTCGGCGCGATGCTTTTCGCCGCCGACATAGCCTGGGCTCCCAAGGCAAGTTTCGACGAGGTGATGGCGGATCCACAGATCCAGACGGCCGGCTGCTTCACCACCAGCCTGGATGGCCAGGGCGGCGTGTTCGCCGCGCCGGCCACGCCCATCCGCTTCGGCGACATCGCCCCCGCCCCGCCCCGCACGGCCCCCGACCTCGGCCAGCACACCCGGCAGGTTCTGGCGGAGGCCGGCTACAGCCCCGAGGCTGTAGACTCCATGCTGGCGGCGGGGGCGGCGGTTCAGGCCGAGACGGTGGCCACGGCCGGGATCTGAATGAGCTCGATCACATAGCCGTCCGGGTCCTTGCCCAGGCCGATGATCGCGCCGCCCATGCCCGGATAGGGTTTGGGCTCCATGGTGATGGCCAGACCCTCGGCGCGGATGCGCTCGATCAGGGCCGACGCATCGGTCACCTGGAAAACCAGCTTGATCGGATTATCCTTGTAGTTCCGTGTCGATCCGTCGGTGTAGTGCATCAGCACCACGGCGTTGCGGCCCTCGTGGGCCAGCACGATCTCATCCATATAGTCGAGGCTGAAGGTCTGGGTCTGCTTCATGCCCAAGACCCGACTGTAGAAATCGGCCGATCTGGCCAGATCGCTGACACCGATACCAACTGCGGTGAGGTAGTCTGGAGATCTGGTCATTTCAGTTCCTATTCCGCGACGCGGATGATCATCTTGCCGGCGTTGCGGCCTTCGAACAGGCCGATCAGGCCTTCGGGCGCGCGTTCGAAGCCGTCGAGAATGGTTTCCTGGTATTTGATCTGGCCGCTCTTCAGCCAGCCGGTCATGTCGGAGACAAAGGCGGCGTTCAGGTGACCGAAGTCGCTGGCCACGAAGCCCTTCATGGTGATCCGGCCATAGATCAGCAGGAACAGGTTTTTCACCCCTTCGCCGCCGCCGTTATAGGTGGAGATCATGCCGCAGACCGGAATCCGCCCGTTCGGGTTCATCCGGGTCAGGGCCGCGTCCAGATGCGCGCCGCCGACGTTCTCGAAATAGACGTCGAGGCCCTTGGGCGTCGCCGCTTTCAAAGCCGCGCTCAAAGGTTGCTTCTTGTAGTTGATCACCGCGTCCAGCCCGGCCTCGTCGCGCAGCCAGGCAGCCTTGTCGTCCGAGCCGGTCGAGCCGACCACATAACAACCCTTGATCCTGGCGATCTGGGCCGCGACCGAGCCGACCGCCCCGCCGGCGGTCGAGACAAACACCTGGTCGCCGTCTTTCAGAGCCCCGGTGTCCAGCAGGCCGCCATAGGCGGTGATCCCGGTGCCGCCCAGCGCATGCATGTGGACCGACAGCGGCAGGTCCGGGTCGGGCCGGATGATCGTGACACCCTGGCCGCCGCTGACAAAACGCTCCCGCATCCCCGCGCCGTGGCGCACGATGTCGCCCACCGCGAACTTCGGGTTGTTGGAGGCGATCACCCGGCCGATGCCGCCGCCGATCAGGGCCTCGTTCAGCGCCTGATCGCCGTTGAACCGCGGCCGCATATAGGGGTCCACCGACATCAGCAGGTTCTGGACCAGGATTTGCCCGTCGGCCGGATCGTCGACAGTCGTTGCGACCACCGCAAAATCCTCCGGCCGGACCAAGCCGTCGGGGCGGCGGACAAGGTGGATCTCCCGGCTGGCGGTCATGAACGGCGTTCCTCGTTATTTTCGTGGTTCGGCTGGGGCAGCACGCCGCGTTCGACCAGCCGGCCGAGCCATTTGCTGAACATCACCTCGGTGTCCATGCAGTCGCCAAACCCGGCCTGGCGCAGCTTGGTGGTGCTGACCAGCATCGGCCCGGGCAGGGACTTGGCGCCCCACGAGAAGATCAGGTCGGCATAGTGGTGCGACTCGCCCACCAGTTCGGTCATCGACACCCGGCGCAGGTTGTTTTTCTCCACCACCCGGCTCCACACCTCGGCGTGGTCGGTCAGGAATTGCGAGAGCGACACCGCCTCGCCGTAAGCGGGCTCCAGCCCCACCGCCTTGCCGATGGTCGGCCAGACATTGCGCCACACCATCACATCGCCGTTGGTGATGTTGAAGGTTTCGCCCCGCGCCGCCGGCGCCTCGGCCGCCCAGGCGAGAGCCTTGGCGATCAGGTCGGTGTCCACCGCCTCGATGATGTTCTCCTGCTCGGCCGGGCAGTTGAACGGCAGGCCAAGCTCGCGGCAGATCGCGGCATAGGCCCCGATCACCGGGATCAGGTTCATCGCCACGCCATGGGCCGCGCCGAACACCACCTGCGGCCGCCAGATCGTGAAGGTCCAAGGCTTCCCAGCCTCCTCATCGCGTTTCTGGACGCCGCGAATATAGTCTTCCTGCAGCCAGTAGAAGTTATCGTGCGGGTCGCGCGGCCGGTTCTCGCGCGCAGGTACGGCCAGGGGATGGACATGGGCGCCATAGGCCTTAGTGCCCTGCAGCACGCTGACATGCCGGAGCCCCTTGGCGGCGGCCAGCAGCGGTTCCATCAGATTGCGCATCATCGCCAGATTGGTCTGCATCTGGTCCTGTTCGTACCAGCCCGGCATCAGGCCGGGTTTCTCGAACAGCGCGGCGTAGACCACGTGGGTCAGCCCGCTGAAACCCGCCGCGGCGGCCCGGCAGCCCTCGGCGTCGTTCAGGTCAATGGCGAGATGATCAAAGACCGTCCCCTCCGCGACGTCGGGGCGCCGGCGCGACAGGCCGATGACCTTCCAGCCCGGCAGGGAGGCAAAATGCTCGATGGCCGCTGCGCCGATCACGCCACTGGCCCCGACGATCAAAACAGTGTTCACGACTTCCTCCGATGTTTTGTTCTTGTTGTCAGATCCAGCCGAGGGCCCGCTGGAACAGGCTGAGCGTCTGGGCGTGCAGGGCGTCGCCGGTGGCCTTTTCAGCCTTGCCGGCCGCCGCCCGGGCGTGGGTGCCTTCGAGAATGATCCCCAGCTTGAAGCAGGCCAGCACCGCATACCAGCTGAGGTGGTCCACGTCGCGTGTCGTCTGGCCGGCATAACGCGCCACCAGATCCTCGATCTTGGGGAAACCGTCCCAGGGCGTCACCGAGGTGGTGGTCGACGGAGGACGCCCTTCCAGTGGCCAGGTAGCCATGATCCAGCCCATATCGAGCAGCGGATCGCCGATCGTGGTCAGCTCCCAGTCGACGATGGCCGCCAGTTCGGGACCATCGAAGCGATAGAGCACATTCGCCAAGTGGTAGTCGCCGTGGATCACGCCCGGTTGAAAGGTCGCCGGCCGATGGGCGTCAAGCCAGGCGGCCACCGTATCGATCCCCTCGATCTCTCCAGGTCCGGACCAGCCCTCATATTCGCCATAGCTGGCCAGCTGTTTCTTCCAGCGCCCGACCTGACGCTCCAGGAAGCCCTCGGCCCTGCCCAGATCGGCCAGACCCGCCGCCACATGATCCACCCGCCCCAGCGCGGCGATACCGTCGACCAGCGCAAAGCCCATGCGTCGCCGGATATCCGGACTGCCGGCATGAAGCGGCGGCAGTCCGACCGTAGGATTGAAGCCCTCCACCGGCTGCATAAGATAGAATGCCGCGCCCAACACATCTTCCTTGGGGCAGGCGGCGATCAGGCGCGGATGGGGAACGTCGGTGCCGGCCAAGGCGGCCAGAACCCTGGCCTCGCGCCGCATGGTCTCGCTGCCGTTCATGCGCGGATGCAAAGGCGGGCGGCGCAGCATGAACCAGCGCTCGCCCCGCCGGAACTTCAGCAACAGATTCTGCGTGCCGCCCGGCGGCCGCTCGGCCTCTTCGAGCGGGCCGGCTTCCAGGCCCCGCTCGTCCATCCAGGTCGTCAGCCGATCCAGATCGACCCATTGGCGCCAGGCGCCCAGCGACGGATCGGGAGAGGGATCGGGAGCGCTCATGCGGTCGGCCGGAATCGCACGCCACCGATCAGAACCCCATCGTCATCGACATCCAGGCCGTCGGCCCGCGCGCGGTCCAGGACATCCACGACGTCGGCCACTTTCAGGTCGATCCGGGAGATCCAGGTCATCGCGTCCCCACCCAGGCAAAAGCTGATCAGGCCCTTAGTCAGAGGCAGGCGCAGGTCGTTGGCCGGATCGAGCGGACGGCCCAACAATTTCGACCACAAGGCCGCGAGGGCGTGGGGATCAGGGCTGGCCAGGGTGAAGCCATCGATCTCGAGCACCGTGTGGGTGCGGGTCTCGCGCCAGGTCTTGCCGGCCGGCCACCAGTCGCCGAACGGCTCCAGATAGTCGGGCTCGGTGCGCTGCTTGTCAATCGAGACCAGCATGCAGCCAAAATCCGCTGGGTGGAAATGCGAGGCGCGATAGGCTGGAGTGTCGATATCGTCGACCACCCGCACGCCCAGGGCCGACAACCGCGTCCGCTGCGCCTCGGCGTCGGCGTCCTGCAGAATGATCATATAGCCGGCATCGCCACCTCGTCGGCTGAGGAATCGGCCCGCCGAAGCGCCCTCGGCGATCGGCTGCACCACTTCAAGAAACCCGGTTCCGGCCGACAGCACCGCGTTCTTCAGGCCGTAGTGATGGATGCCGGGATCGTTGTAGGCCACCTTGAGGCCGAACACCTCGGCCAGGCCGTGGGTGACCTTGTCCAGGTCGTTGGCAGCGAGGGCAAGCTGTCTGAGCCGCATGGGTCAGCGTCCTTGAAAAACGGGAGGGCGG
>JAYTXV010000346.1:0-2430 GCA_043742805.1 Caulobacteraceae bacterium
GCCAGGGGCCGGGCGCTGTCCGAGGAAACCCCCTGGGATGAAGTCGCCGCCGATCTTCAGGCGGCCATCGACGCGCTGGCCCCGCCGGTCTTCGCGGTCGGCTATTGCTGGGGCGGCACGGCGGCTTGGCTGGCCGCCTGTCGCTGCTCGGGGCTCGCCGCATCAACGGTGTTTTACGGCCGCCGCATCCCTGAATTGATCACCGAGACGCCCAAGGCGCCGATCATCCTGCATTTCGGCCGCGGCGATCCAACCATCCCACCGGCCACGGTGGAGGCCATCGCCGCCGCCCATCCGGACATCCCGATCCACCTCTATGACGCCGGCCACGGCTTCAATTCCGACCGCCGCGCCGACTATAACCCGGACGCCGCCCGCCTGGCCCGGCTACGCACCCTGCAGCTCTTCGCCCTCAACGGCGGGGGGCGGGGAGAGCTTTAGGGCTCCTGGTCGCCCGCGATTTCTGCGACTACGTCGGGGTCTCGTTCAAGACTTCGGACCAGGATGACCTGGGCCAGCAGCAACCCGAGACCCGCGCCGTAGCCGGAGAATGCCCCTCCGGGCGACGTGCCGCCAGCGGCCAGGTGGTGGACCTGCCAGACGATCAGGCCTGCGACGGCGACCAGCAGGCCGAGGCCGGAAACCACCGAGATCACGCTCTGGCCGAAGCCCGTGCGGTAGCTGACCCACAGGTGGCGTTTCAGCGCGTTGCGCGCCGCCGGCAGGGCCAAGGCCCCCGCGAGAACGGCAAGGAGATAGGCGCCGGGGAACAGCAGCGTGACGCGCGCCTTGAACGCCGCGTCGCCGGGCAACACCCGCCAAGCGTCAAGCACCGCGCCGGCGTCGACCAGCAGGCCCACGGCCAGCACGCTATCCTGCATCCGCCTGAAGATACGCCAACTGGCTTTCACGACGAGGGTCCCCGGCTCGGTTCAGTGCCCTTCGAAACTGACCAGGGTGGAGACCTTGATTCCCGCGGCCCGTAGCTTGTCGGCGCCGCCCAGTTCCGGAAGGTCGACCACGAACGCCGCCGCCAGGATCACCGCTCCGGCCTGGGTCAACAGATCGATCGCCGCCAGGGCGGTGCCGCCGGTGGCGATCAGGTCATCGACCAGCACCACCCGCTCGCCCGGGTGGACCGCGTCGAGGTGCATCTCGATGGTGTCCGTGCCGTATTCCAGCGCATATTCCACCGCGCGGGTGCGGTGCGGCAGCTTGCCCTTTTTCCTCAAGGGCACGAAGCCTGCCGACAGCTGGTGCGCCACCGCACCGCCGAGGATGAAGCCCCGCGCCTCGATCCCCGCCACCTTGTCGAGCTTCAGCCCAGCGAACGGCTGGACCAGCTCATCCACCGCCCGGCGAAAGGCCTTGGCGTCGGCTAGCAGAGTAGTGATGTCGCGGAACTGAATGCCCGCCTTGGGATAGTCCGGAATCGTACGGATTGAATCGCGAAGGGTCATGCGGGCTCCGGAACGGCGAAAAGGCATGCCGCCCTTACCTTGGGTGGACCGTTCCCGAAATAGGCTTGATCGGACGCCAACCGAATCGCGGCGTCAATTCATGGCCTCGACCATGGGTCTGCCCAGTCTCAGTCAGCGATCCCTGTTCATTGGACGTTCGCGGCGCGCGAAAGGATTCGCCCGGCGCCGCCGATTGCGCCCGGATCGCGCAATTTCAACCCCAATTCGTGGCGACCCAGGGGGGCGACAGTCAGCGTCTAGGGCTCAGAACGCGGCCGGCCACCGCCGACAGTTTTTCGATCATGACTGGGTCCCAGGCCGATGGCGCGGTGATCAGCGCGCCGTCCAGGCAGGTGTCGATCGGTGACGGCTCGCGGTCGGCGGGCAGGGCGCGGGCCAGGCGGGCCACCAGATCGCGGGCCTTGCCGGCGTTGGCGGCCAGCACGGCCTGGATGTGATGCACCTCGACCGGCGCGACCTCTTCGCGCCAGCAGTCATAGTCGGTGACCATCGCCACCGAGGCGTAGGGCAGCTCGGCTTCGCGGGCCAGCTTGGCCTCGGGCATGTTGGTCATGCCGATCACGTCGCAGCTCCATGACCGGTAGAGGGCGCTCTCGGCCTGGGTGGAAAACTGTGGGCCCTCCATGGCCAGATAGCAGCCACCTTCCACCACCCGCGCCCCGGCGGCGCGCGCCGCGGCGGCGGCCAGGGCCGAAAGCCGGGGACAGACGGGATGGGCCATCGAGACATGCGCGGCTAGGCCAGGGCCAAAGAAGCTCTTCTCCCGGGCGAATGTGCGATCGATGAACTGGTCCACAACCACGAAATCCCCGGGCGCGAGGGATTCGCGCAGGGAGCCCACCGCCGAGAGCGACAGGATATCGGTACAGCCGGCCCGCTTCAGGGCGTCGATATTGGCCCGGGCGTTGACGTCGGACGGGGGCAGCGGATGGCCACGGCCATGGCGAGG
>JAYTXV010000347.1:0-10199 GCA_043742805.1 Caulobacteraceae bacterium
ACACCCGCCTGGCGGAATTCCGCGACTGGTCCGAGGGCCTGATCCAGGGCCTCAACCCGTTCCGGAACCCCGAACAGACCACCCATATGGAGCGGGCCAGCGAAGCCCTGACCGACTATTTTAACCATACGATCGCCGAGCGCCGGGCCAAGCCGCGCGATGACCTGATCTCGGACATGACGCGACTGCAGCTCCAAGGCGTGCCGATCAACGACATCGAGCTGCGCATCAACCTGACCGCCCTTTTGGTGGGCGGCAACCTGACCACCACCGACCTGATCGGCAACGGGGTTCGGCTGTTGCTGCTGAACCCCGGCGAACTGGCTAAGCTGAAGGCCGATCCCGGCCTGATCGCCCAGGTGGTCGAGGAGACCCTGCGCTATGAGCCGCCGGTCGACGCCACGGGCCGAATCGCGTCGCGCGACATGCAGGTCGGCGGCTGTCCGGTGAAGACCTCTCAGGCCTTCACCTTCTTTCTGCGCGCCGCCAATCGTGATCCCGAGCGCTTCGAGAACCCCCACAGTTTTGACGTCACCCGTCCCCGCATCCCGCACGTGGCGTTTGGCGGCGGCGCCCACATTTGCATAGGCGCCCCGCTGGCCAGGCTTGAGGCCCAGGTCGCGATCCCGAAACTGTTCGACCGCTTCCCCAACCTGCGCCTGGCCGACCCGGCCGCCGAACCGATCTGGCGCACGCTGCCCTTCTTCCGGGGACTGGAGCGGCTCGATCTGGTCGCCTAACCCATCGCGCCGCCGCTGCACTCCAGGATCTGGCCGGTCACATAGTCGGACTCCGGAATGCAGAACAAATACACTGATCCGGCGGCGTCTTCTGGAGATCCGGGGCGTCCGAGCGCCGTCGTCGCGCGCAGGCGCTCCAGTGTCGCCGTATCCAGGCCGACCTTGAAGTCCCGCCCCGCCACGGCGATCGTACGCGGGCCGTCGTCCAGGGGCTGGGTCAGGCGGGTCTCGATATGGCCGAAGGCGACGCAATTGACGGTGACGTTGTATCGCCCCCACTCCTTAGCCAGCGACTTGGTGACGCCGAACAGCGCCGCCTTGCCGGCCGCATAGGCGATCTGGGTGGCGGCGCCGTGCAGGCCCGAGACCGACGATATATTGACCACCTTGCGCGCCCGGGGACGCCCCATGGTTTGCGTCTCCCGCCTGGCGGCGTCGCGGATGAAAGGTGTCGCCGCGCGCAGAAGTCGGAACGGCGCCGTGGCGTGGACCGCCAGCATCGCTTCCCACTGCTCGTCGGAGGTATTCTGGATGGTGGTGTTCCAGATATAGCCGGCGTTGTTGACAATGATGTCCACACCCCCGAACGCGGAAACGGCCTCGCTGATCATCAGACCCGCAAACGCCGGATCGGTCACGTCGCCGACCACCGCCCGCGCCTGGCCGCCCAACCCTTCGATCACCGCCAGGGTCTCCGCCGCGGCGCCTTCATCCAGATCGTTGATCATCAGGTCGGCCCCATCGGCCGCCAGCTTCAGGGCGATCGCGCGCCCAATGCCACGCCCCGATCCGGTCACCAGCGCGGTCTTGCCGTTGAGCTTACCCATGCAATTTTTCCTCTAAAATCAACGTGCTGTAAGCGCCGCCCCGAATTCGGCGGTCCGCCTACCCCGTAACGCCTCGCTCAGGAACACCAGCCCGAACCGCAGACGGCCTCTGAAGGTGGCAATCGTCGGCATTTCGGATCGGATGGCGGCGAGGCGCGGGGCGTCTGTGATGTCGGCCAGGGTCAGGCGAACGTCCGAATGTTCGGCAGCGGCGGCGTTCACCAACATGATGCCATAGAATAGTCGGTTGATCTGCCGCATCAGCACGAAACGTGCCCGCTGCCCGGGGTTTGGTGGGCCGTCGAAATAGAGGTTCAGCACCTGCTCGACTTCCGCTTCGTCGGCCGTAAACCAGTTGGCCAGCGCCGCGATGTCCACGAACCGGTCGGTCGCCCCGGAAGCTTCCCAATCGATGATCCACGGCGTGGCGCCTTCGAAGATCACATTGCTGGGGTTGAAATCGTTGTGGCTCGACACCGGATCACATCCGCGGGGATAGGCGCGCAGCAGATTGGCCCAAAGCGACAGCAACGGCGCCAGACCCCCGCTGTTCATCAAGCCCGACTGGGCGAAGCCCGACACGATCGTGGCCATGCTGTCCAGATATTCGCCACGGGCCGGAAACAGCGGCGCGGCGTGCAACCGCCGCAGCCCATCGACCAGCGCCGCAAGCCACTCGTCCCGGGCCAGAGGCGGTCGCTCGGCGTTCGGCGTGACCATGCGCGTGATCGAGACCGCGTCGACCGCGTCGGCATAGATCAGCACCGGCGCCACTCCGGCCGCCGCGGCGATCTTCATGCAGGCATATTGACGGGCGGGATCGCGATGGACGTCGGCGGGGCCATCGACCCGCAGAACGAAGGCTTCGCCGCCGACAACCAACCGGAAGACTTGCGCACCCGATGCGCCAGGGGCCAGTATCTCCATAGATTCCATATTTTTACCTGGGAAAGCTGATGCGATCGCGCGCTGGGCGGCGTTGTGGCGCGGCGCGGCCACCGCGCTAAGCAGCGTGGCCTCGCGGGTGAAGGCGGCTTCCGCCAGGGTCAGGGCGTGCGCCCGGACATCGCGCGGCCACCCGGCCGTCCGGGCTTCGAAATCGCCACGCTTGTCGGCATATAGCGCCCGGATCGCTTCCTCATATCCCACCGCGTCGCCGGCCATGACCGTGGCGAACCGGTAGAGCGCGTCACGGCCGCGGCGGAGTCTGTCGACGGGCCCACTGGTTCGCCGCGCCTCCTCGACCAGGCGTCGCAGGGCCGCCGAAGCGCCGCCGTCCTGATCGGCCAGCCAATCCCAATGCCGGGGCAGCAAGGTGACTTCCCGGGCCACGACGCCGAGCTTCGGCCTGCCGCGGCCTCGGCCACTTTTGTCCTCGGCGCCCGGCCGCAAGTCGGGGAGGTCCGCGTCGACCTCGATCCGTTCGCTCGTCAAGGTGTCGAAGATCACCACCGACGCGGTCTCGCCGGCCTCGACCGCCGCCTTCGCGACCAGGGCCGTTTCAGTCAGCGGCCCGCAGGCTAATCGCCGATCCCCAGCAAAAACAATGGTTTGAGAACCCATAACATCCCCCTTTGAAGGTGGGCAACGTTATATCCGGGTAATAATTAGGCCGTCAATATAATCCGGATAAAATAACATATGGATTGCTACCGCAACTGCCTCTGCCGTTCACGCGCCTTGCTGAGCTGTTGCTGGACAGGCCCTGAACCGTTCAAAACGACACCGTGACCTGGAGCCTGGGCATGATGGCGGCGCCGCCGGCGCGGCACATCGCGCAAGCCGCCCAGAACAGCCTCCACGCCGGCTACAACGTCAGCACGATCTTCCCGAAGTGCGCGCCGGCCCTCATGCACTCGAAGGCGTCGCGCGACTCGTCGAGCGGGAAGCGCTTGTCGATCACCGGTTTGATGCCGTTTGCCTCGATGGCGCGGGTCATACTCTCGAAATGTTCGCGGCTACCGACGGTGACGCCGTGGATGTAGGCGTTGGAAGCAAAGATGGTCGCCACGTTCAAATCCTTCACGAAGCCGCCCAGAATGCCGATCACGGCGATCTTGCCGCCCAGTCGGATGGCGCGCAGCGATTGCTCGAATGTGCCGGCGCCGCCGACCTCGATGACGTGGTCGGCCCCGCGGCCGTCGGTGTTGCGGCGGACTTCCTTGGCCCAGTCAGGCGTCGACTTGTAGTTGATCAGGTGGTCCGCCCCGAGCGCCTTGGCGCGCTCAAGCTTCTCGTCGGACGATGAGGTGGCGATCACCGTCGCGCCGGCTGCCTTGGCGAATTGCAAGGCAAAGATCGAGACACCGCCAGTGCCCTGGACCACCACCACATCGCCAGACTTCACCTTGCCCTCGATCACCAGGCCGCGCCAGGCGGTCAGCGCCGCGCACGGCAGAGTGGCCGCTTCCTCGTCGGTGTAGCCGGCCGGGACGCGGGTCACGCCTTGTTCGTCAAGCAGAACCTTCTGCTGCAGGACGCCGTCCAGCGTGCCGCCGAGCGCGGTGGCGAGACCCTGAGGGGTTGGATCGCCGGCGAACCAGTTCTGGAAGAACAGCGGAGCGACGTGATCGCCGACCTTGACCCGGGTGACGCCGTCGCCGATCGCCGACACCACGCCGGCCCCATCCGAGCAAGGCACGAACGGCGTGCGCCCCGAGGGCGCCATCACGGTCGCCAAGTCACGGTAATTCAGCGTGGCGGCGGTGATGTCGACGACAATCTGGCCCGGGCCAGGCATGGGATCGGGCTTTTCGATCACCCGGAGATTTTCGATACCGTAGGCGGATTCGAGGACGACAGCGCGCATGGTTCCCTCCGGATGGCCACACCTTGGCGTGGCCGTGAGCTTGTGCTGTTGGTGAACAGCCCTCCGAGGTGTTGCGCAAGCCTGTCGTAGCGGCGCCCGACCGCACGTCCACGGCGGCAGGCACACTCGTCAATGCCCGTCGAAGGCGCCATGGTTGGCTACAAACGGGGAAAACCATGACCACTCCAACCGCTGTCGGCCTGGCCGGTGTCATACTACTAGGCTTGGCGCCGGGCGCGATGGCCGAGACCCGATCGGCCGCCCTTTCCCCGGCCGCGGCGCCGACGAGCATCATCGGCTCGGGGCTCAATGTGAACGATCTGGAGGCGCAGAAGGCCTGGTATGTTTCTACGCTCGGCATGAGCGTGACGGCGACCTACCAGCGCAATGGCGCGCCGTTCGAATACGTTATGGGGCTGAGGGGTCCCGGCGGCGTCCTCGCCCTGCTCAAGGCTCCCCGCCCATCCGGCCCGAACGACTTCGGTCGCGTGATCCTGGCAAGTCCCGACGCCAAGGCGCTGGCCCTGGACCTCGCGGCCCGCGGCGTCCCCATGCGCGAGGTGGTCCCCGGCGTCGCCTATTTCATCACCGACCCCGAGGGTAACGCCATCGAGCTCTACACGCCGCCGAAGCCGTAACCGGCTTATGCCGCCATCATAGGGTCAAGGTCTCGCGCCACAAAGCATGCGGTGTTAGGTTGTTCTTCACAGTTGTCGTGCATCCGTTTAGTGACCACCCGAACCCGCAAGGAAGCCCAGATGAGTACTTTCCGTAGGCGCGCCGGAATCGCGGCGATGATTGTCCTGGCCGGCGCTTCCCTGGTCGCCTGCGCCACCAAGCCCAAGCTCGCCCCGGTGGTCCAGGCTCCGCTTCCCCCGCCACCGCCGCCCGCGCCGGCGGCGCCCGAGGCTCCCCAGCCCCCTCCGCCGCCGGCGGCTCCCACCGGCCCGGTTCCCGGCTCGACCCAGGACTTCGTGATCAACGCCGGCGACTTGGTTTATTTCGACTATGACAAGTTCGCCGTGCGCGACGACGCCCATTCGGTCCTCGACGCCCAGGCCGCCTGGCTGCGGCGTTATCCGGCGGTGCATGTCCGCATCGAAGGCAATTGCGACGAGCGCGGCACCCGCGAATACAACTTCGCCTTGGGCTCTCGCCGGGCCAGCGCCGTGCGCGACTATCTGGTCGGCAGGGGCCTCTCAACCGCCCGGATCGAAACCATCTCCTACGGCAAGGAAAAGCCCGTCGACACAGGTTCCGGCGAGGGAGCCTGGGGTCACAACCGTAACGGTCACACGGTGATAACCCAGGGCGCCCAATAGGCGGCCGATTTAAAGTCGCGCCCATGACGCAAGCCATCAAGACCAGGCTGACGCCGGTGCTGGCCGCCGCCTTCCTGGCGGTCGGCGCCGGTCATGCCCTTGCTCAGGTATCCCTGGACGAGCCCCTCGACGAACACGCCGCCAAGCGCCTGGACCGCATGGAAAAGGCGATGAAGGAAATCCGCGCCATCGTCTTCCAGGGCCGCGAGACCGGCGCGCCGGTGGTGGTCCAGCCGGCCGAAACTCAGACCCAGATCGCCAGCGTGGGCGACAAGATCAACGACATCAACCAGACCCTGGCGCGTCTCAGCGGCGCGCTCGAGGTGATCAAGCACGATCTGGACCAGTCGAGGCAGGAAACCGCCGATCAGCGGGCCGCCAACGCCGTGCTGCATGAACAGGTGGCGTCTCTGCAGAAGACGGTCAAGGAACTGACACCGGCGACGGCGCCGGCCCCGCCACCGCCTATCGCCGCCGTAACGCTACCGGACCCGGCGGCGGCTTTCGCGGCCGCCAAGACGGCGTTCGACGCCGGCGATAAGGCTTCGGCGGAGGCAGGGTTCCGCGACTATGTCGATAAATATGGCGAAGGCCCCGGCGGGCCGGAAGTGCGATTCTGGCTGGCCAAGACCTTTATGGCGCGCGGCGCCTGGCCGGACGCCGCCACCGCCGAGATCGGGGCCATTCGCGGCTGGCCGCGCACGCGATGGGCGCCCGAAGCGGTTCTCGATCTGTCGAAGTCCCTGGTGGCGATGGGCAAGAACGAAGACGCCTGCCAGACTCTGGACGAACTGACCAAGCGCTACCCCAAAGCCGCGCCTACCGTTCTCAAGGGCGCCGTGGCAGTGCGCGCCAAGGCGCAGTGTAGTTAAAGCTTTGACGGGCTGAATTGACCCGGCCGCCCCCCCCTCCGGCGCTTCGCGATTCCCATCCCCCAAAAGGGAACAAGAGGCCGCCTTCTGACCTCTCTTTTTCTTCCTCTTCTTTCCTTGGGGAAAGTCCATCGAAGGGAGGATGGGGGCTCCAGCGTGGTGGCGTGTCCCAACCGCCAGATACCCTGGACCCCCTTCGTATCGACAGCGTCCTCGACGCGCGGCTTTTGGCCAACCACCCCGCCCCCATCGTCGTCGCGTTTTCCGGCGGCGGCGACTCCCTGGCTCTGCTGCTCCTGACCAAGGCCTGGGCCGATCGCCATCGCCGGCGCGTGCTGGCCCTGACCGTCGATCATCGCCTTCGGCCCGAGGGCGCGGATTGGGCGCTGTGGTGCCGGCGCCGGGCCGAGAGTCTTGGCGTCGAGCACCGCACGCTTGTCTGGGAGACAGAGAAACCCTCGTCGGGCCTGTCGGCGGCGGCCCGCTACGCCCGCCACGCATTACTAGCCGACGCGGCCCGGGAAGCCGGCGCTGGTGTCATCCTGATGGGCCACACCGCCGACGACTGCGGGGAGGCCGAGGCCATGCGCGCGGCGGGGTCGAGCGTGCCCTCACCTCGACAATGGTCGCCCTCCCCGGCCTGGCCGCAGGGCAGAAGCGTGTTTGTGCTCCGCCCGCTGCTCGACATCCGGCGGGCCGCACTGCGTGACGACTTGGCGCGCCGGGGTGAAACCTGGATCGAAGATCCGGCCAATACCGACCCGTCCAGCGCCCGGGCTCGGGCCAGACAGGCCTTAGGCGGTGGATCGGGCCGGCGGGCGGGCGGGGCGGCTGAGGCGACACCGCCAGGCGACATGGAAGACGTCATCGAAGGCCCGGCCGCGGATCTGCGATTGCCCGCCGGATGGCTGGTGTCGGCCGCCGACCTCGGCGCCGCGGTGCTATCGGTGGGCGGCGGCGGCCGGCCGCCCCGACCCGAGGCTCTCGAACGCCTGCTGGAGCGGATCAGGCTGGGGGAACCCTTCGTCGCCACGCTGGCCGGTAGTCGCTTCGCGTTCGACGGCGCCAACGCGCATATTGTCCGGGCGACCGCTGATCACCGCCGCCACGTTGGCGGCGATGCCCACCTGGCGTTGAATGAACCAACGGTCTGGGACGGACGGTTCGAGGTGCGCGCTATGGTGGAGGGGGCCCGGGTCGGTCATCTGGCGGGCCGCGCCGCTCGCCTGGCCCCACCCGCCCGGCGGGAGATCCTGGCCATACCCGCCGCCGCCCGCCTCGCCATGCCGGCGGTCATCCAAGCCGACGGACGCGTCGAATGCCCAACACTTCGCCAAACTCCCGATTTCGCGGTCCGAACCCTGGCCTGGGGCCGTCTGGCCGCCGCCCGGGGCGCGATTGTGAACGAAACGGCGCTGTGGCGCATGGCGAAAGCCGATCGTCGATCCTAGATAATGGCATTGAGCCATATGAGGCGTGCCTAATGACTATGCGTAACTTGGCGATATGGGGCGTGATCGTCCTCGCCCTGGTCGCGATTTTCGGTGTTCTGAACAGCGGCGGCCATACCGGCTCGGCGCGACAGGTCACCTATTCCGAAATGCTCGCCAAGGTCGACAGCGGCGAGATCAAGAAGGTGAAGATTCACGGCCAGACCCTGGAAGCAACCGACCGCCAGGGAGCGACCCTGACCACCATCGGCCCCAACGACACTCAGGACCTCGAGCATCGCCTTGAGGCGCACGGCGCCGGGTTTGAATTCGAGCAGCCTGGCGGTGGCCTGATCCCGACCATCCTGGTCAATATGCTGCCCATCCTGCTGCTGCTCGGCGTCTACGTGTTCTTTATGCGCCAGATGCAGGGCGGCGCCCGGGGCGCCATGGGCTTTGGCAAGTCCAAGGCCAAGTTGCTGACCGAAAACAAGAACCGCATCAGCTTCGACGACGTCGCCGGCGTCGATGAGGCCAAGGAAGATCTGTCCGAGATCGTCGACTTCCTGAAGGACCCGGCTAAATTCCAACGCCTGGGCGGCAAGATACCCAAGGGCGCCCTGATGGTCGGACCTCCTGGAACCGGCAAGACGCTGCTCGGCCGCGCGGTGGCCGGCGAGGCTGGCGTGCCGTTCTTCTACATCTCCGGCTCCGACTTCGTGGAAATGTTCGTCGGCGTCGGCGCCAGCCGCGTGCGCGACATGTTCGAACAGGCCAAAAAGAACGCGCCCTGCATCATCTTCATCGACGAAATCGACGCGGTCGGCCGCCATCGCGGCGCGGGCCTCGGCGGCGGCAACGACGAGCGGGAGCAGACCCTCAACCAACTGCTGGTCGAGATGGACGGCTTCGATCCCAACGAGAGCATCATTGTGATCGCCTCCACCAACCGACCCGACGTGCTCGACCCGGCCCTGCTGCGTCCGGGCCGCTTCGACCGTCA
Source organism: Caulobacteraceae bacterium (assembly GCA_043742805.1). Taxonomy (GTDB): domain Bacteria; phylum Pseudomonadota; class Alphaproteobacteria; order Caulobacterales; family Caulobacteraceae; genus Acaudatibacter. The sequence goes on from JAYTXV010000347.1 coordinate 9,004, forward strand.
GGTGGTGGTGCCAAATCCGGACGTCGGCGGTCGGGAAAAGATATTGCGCGTGCACATGCGTAATGTGCCCCTGGCCTCAGATGTCGATGTCAAGGTCATCGCCCGCGGCACGCCCGGTTTCTCCGGCGCAGACCTGGCCAATCTGGTCAACGAAGCCGCCCTGATGGCCGCCCGGCGCAACCGCCGCATGGTGTTGCACCGCGATTTTGAGGAGGCCAAGGACAAGGTGATGATGGGCGCCGAGCGCAAGTCCATGGTCATGAGCGACGAAGAAAAGAAGAAGACCGCCTATCATGAGGGCGGCCACGCCCTGGTCGCTCTGTCGGTTCCCGCCGCTGACCCGGTGCACAAGGCCACCATAATCCCGCGCGGCCTGGCGCTTGGCATGGTCATGCAACTGCCCGAGGGCGATCGCCACTCGATGGATTACGAGCAGATGACGTCGCGGCTGACGATCCTGATGGCGGGTCGGGTGAGCGAAGAACTGATCTTCGGCAAGAACAAGATCACCTCGGGCGCTTCCAGCGACATATCGGCCGCCACGGGCCTGGCCCGCAACATGGTCACTCGCTGGGGCTATTCGGACACCCTGGGCACGGTCTCCTATGGCGATAATCAGGAAGAGGTATTCCTGGGCCATTCGGTGGCGCGCACCCAGAACGTCTCGGAAGATACGGCCCAGAAGATCGACCTGGAAGTCCGTCGTCTGGTCCAGGGTGGCGAAGCCGAAGCGCGCCGCATCCTCACCGAGCGGCTTGAAGACCTGCACACGGTGGCCAAGGCCTTGCTGGAATACGAGACCCTGTCGGGCGACGAGATCATCAATGTGGTCAAGGGCGTGAAGCCCAACCGCGAGGATGTCGAAGGCCGCATGCCCCCCGCGCCACGTCTCTCGGTACCGCTGGCTCCAAGACCGGAACCTGAACCGGCGTGACGGCGCTATCCTCCCGCCCCCAAGGTTCGGGGCGGGAGACGCCTCCGGCGGCGGCACTGGTCATGGGCGTCCTCAATGTCACGCCCGACAGCTTCTCGGACGGCGGGCGGTATTGCGGTCTCGACCAAGCCTTGGCCCGGGCCGAGCGGATGATCGACGAGGGCGCAGACGTTCTGGACATCGGCGGCGAATCGACTCGCCCGGGAGCGACCCCTGTTGCCGAAGCCGAGGAACTGGCCCGCGTCGTTCCGCTGATCGCCGC
>JAYTXV010000348.1:0-4703 GCA_043742805.1 Caulobacteraceae bacterium
CCCAGGGGAACAGGAAGGCCACTTCCAGGTCGAAAATGATGAATAGGATGGAGACCAGATAGAAACGCACGTCGAACTTCATGCGGGCGTCGTCGAAAGAGTTGAAACCGCACTCATAGGACGACAGCTTTTCTGGGTCCGGCGCCTTCGGGGCTATCACCGCCGCCGCGACGATGAACAGCACGCCGATAGCTGCGGCGATGCCAAGGAAGATCACGATCGGAAGGTACTGCAGCAGGAAGGCGTTCATATGCGAGTCTTCTAACGCATGGCGGCACGGCATTCAAACCATCTCGCGGGTGCGAAACACCGCCTCGAAGATTGAGCCCAAGCTTGCGGCGCCAGTTGACGACAAGCGGCCACCGCCCTATCAGGCGCCTTCTCATTCGGATTGGCGCTTCGCCGTCAGAATGCGGGTGTAGCTCAGTTGGTTAGAGCGCCGGCCTGTCACGCCGGAGGTCGCCGGTTCAAGTCCGGTCACTCGCGCCATCCCCCTCCGCGCGGCTCGCCTCGAAACGGGCTTTTATTTCCCCACGGTCCGCACGGGCAGCGGCACGTTGCAGACATCGATATGGCCGGCGGCGGTCTTGTACCAGTCGTCATGCCGAAACCGTCGATTCTGGATCACCGCGGCGAAGGCCGGGCTATCGGTGCGTAGCGCCTGAAATGACGTTCGCTGAGCGGGTGGCAAATCGGCGGCGATTTTCACGCTCTGGATCGGAATCTTCTCGGCCTGGGTCTGGTAGAACCCGATATCGCCGTGCCCCCTGGGGAGCGCGGAAAAGATGTCCATGCCCTCGATCACGCGGCCGACCAGCGTGACATTGCGATCAAGCTGTCGCGGGGCCTGGCCGATCACGGCGTAGAGCTCCGGGCCGCCGCCGGAATTGGCGTCGGCATCGCGGCCGGCGCCGACCATTCCATAGCAATGGGTCAACCAGGTGAGCCCCTTGGCAGGGTCCCGCGCAGCGGGGAAGCCGCCGGCGAAGCCGACTTGCGGGGCGTAGGTGTCGGGGTCGGGCAACGCTTCAAACGGGTCGGAAGCCATGAATGAATGGTCGAACTCGGCTTTCAGGCGAAGCGCGCCCCCGCCGGTGGGATGCCTCGAGTCGGCGTCGCCCCATTGGACCACATAGTTGTCCTGAGCCCGCACCACGAACAGGTTGTCGAAGAAGCCCGCCCGGACCAAGCGCTTGATATTGGCCGCATGGGCCGGCGCGAATGTCGGCGCCAGCTCGATGACCACCCTGCCCTGCGGAATGGTCAGATAAAGGGTATCTTCCGGATCGATGGTCCGCCAGGCATCGGGCGGGGCGGCGGCGATGATCTGCGCCAGGCTTGGTGGCACGGCCTCCTGCGCCCCCGCTGGATACGAGACGACAAACGCCGCCAGGCAGGCCGCCAAGCCGGTCGCCAGAGGGGTGCGGCGCCCCCAAGTCGTTGCCAATCCCAGCATGCTCACCTCCCGACGACCTTGGGCTAGAGTGGGACAAGCGAGCGGTTTCGTCCATCGCTCGAACAGACAAGGGAACGCCATGATCAAATTGACCTTCGCCCTGGTGCGTCGCGCGGATTTCACGCGCGAGGCCTTTCAGACCTATTGGTTCGAGACCCACGCGCCGCTGGTGGCCAGCGTCCGGGACGTCCTGAGAATCCGCCGCTATGTCCAACTCCATAGCGCGGCGCCGGAAATTTCCGCCGACATCCGGCGCTCGCGCAACGGCCCCGAACAGTTCGATGGCGTGGCGCAGCTCTGGTGGGATAGTTTCGACGACATGACCGCCAACGCGGACAACCCAAAAGCTGCCGAAGCGGGACGCTTGCTATTGGAGGACGAGCGCCGATTTATCGACCTGGCAAAATCTCCGTTATGGTGGGGTGAGGAGAAGGTGATCTTTTCGACATGATCATGCGCTCCGCCTTCGTCCGAGCTTGGGTTCCGCTAGGCAGCGGCGTGAATTGCGGGAGAGTTTGATGATTCTTAAATCAGCGCTGATGGTCAGCTTGGTTCTGTTGGTAGCCGGTACGGCCCGGGCGGCCGACGGTCCGGGAGCGGTGGCGCCGGAGGTCCAGACCTTCACGCTCGGCGGACTGAAATTGGTGGCGCTCCACGACGGTCGTTTCATCGCCCCTAACAACGCCCAGACCTTCGGGGTCGACGCGGGCCCCGCCGCGGTGGCGGCGGTTCTGGCCAAGGCGGGAGCTCCCACGGACAAGATCACCGTTTCGGTCAACGCCCTAGTGGTGATCACGCCCCGTCACGTAGCCCTGCTCGACACGGGGCTGGGTCCCAGGGCCGGCGGCGTGCTTCAGGCCAGCCTGGCCCAGGCGGGCATCACCCCCAACAGTGTCACCGACGTGCTGATCACCCACACCCATGGCGATCACATCGGGGGCCTGATCAACGCTGCCGGCGGCTCGGCCTTTCCCAAGGCTGTCATTCGCATGTCGACCAAGGAATGGGCCTGGGCCAAGAGCCAGGACGCGGCCCTGGTCAAGGCCATCGGACCTCAGGTCAAAACCTTCGAACCGGGAACGCCGGTACTTCCGGCCATTACGGCGATCGCCATCGACGGGCACACGCCAGGGCATGTCGGCTATGAGATATCCTCGGGCGGCGCGAAACTGCTCGATATCGGCGATACCGCCCACAGCTCGATCATCTCTCTGGCCAAGCCGGACTGGACCATGGGATTCGACCAGAACGCGGCGCTGGGCAAGGCCAGTCGCCGCGCGACCCTGACCCGCCTGGCGAAGACGCACGAACTGATCTTCGCGCCGCACTTCCCGTTTCCCGGCGTCGGCCGGGTGGAGAAGGACGGCGACGGCTTCGCCTGGAAACCAGCGTTGAAATAATGGGATGGTGGGCGGCGAGGGGTTCGAACCCCCGACCTTCTCGGTGTAAACGAGACGCTCTAACCAGCTGAGCTAGCCGCCCTCAGAGCCTGATCACTTTCGACGGAACAGATCGAAAATGTGAATCAGGCTTTGTTTCCTTGATACTGAAGCGCGGCATATCCCCGACGCCGAGGCGCCGTCAAACGAAGGCGGCGCGGATCACTCCGCGCCGCCTGGATTTCGGGCGATATCTCAGCTCATTAGTGGGTGATCAGACCGCCGGTCTGATCGTCGGTGGGAGGCGTCGGCTTGACCAGCGCTTCATCCTCCTCGGACCATTCAATGGGAACGATCGGACCGGTCAGGGCAATGGCCAGCACCTGATCGACCGTGGAAACCGGGATGATCTCCAGCCCGGCCTTCACGTTCTCAGGCACCTCCGCTAGATCCTTGGCGTTCTCCTGCGGGATCAGCACGGTCTTGATGCCCGACCGCAGGTCGGCCAGCAGCTTCTCCTTCAGGCCGCCGATCGGCAGCACTCGGACGCGCAGGGTGATTTCGCCGGTCATGGCCAGATCCTTACGGATCGGAATGCCGGTCAGCACCGAGACGATCGCCACCGACATCGCCACGCCCGCTGAAGGACCGTCCTTGGGGGTCGCCCCCTCGGGAACGTGCAGGTGCACGTCGGTCTTATCGAACGCGCTGGGCTTGATGCCATAGGTGGTGGCTCGCGAGCGGACGTAGGAGGCGGCGGCGGCGATGGACTCCTTCATCACCTCCTTGAGGTTGCCGGTGATCGACATGCGGCCCTTGCCGGGCATCTTGACCGCCTCGATGGTCAGGATGTCACCACCGAATTCGGTCCAGGCCAGGCCCGTGACGATGCCGACCTGATCCTCTTCGTCGGTGGCGCCGTAATGGAACTTGCGCACGCCGGCGTATTTCGCCAGCCGATCCTCGTCGATCTCCACGGCGATCAGAAGCTCGCGGCCCATGTCGCGCACCGATTTACGGGCCAGATTACCCAGCTCCCGCTCAAGCGACCGAACCCCCGCCTCCCGCGTGTAATAGCGGATCAGGTCGCGAATCCGGTCGTCGGGCACGGTCCATTCACCGTCCTTCAGGCCATGGTCCTTGGCCAGTTTGGGCAGCAGGTGGCGCTTGGCGATCTCGACCTTCTCATCCTCGGTGTAGCCAGGGATACGGATGATCTCCATGCGGTCCAGCAAAGGCTGGGGCATGTTCAGGGTGTTGGCCGTTGTGACGAACATCACGTTCGACAGATCGTAATCGACCTCCAGGTAGTGGTCGTTAAAGGTCGAGTTCTGTTCCGGATCCAGCACCTCCAGCAGCGCGCTGGAGGGATCGCCGCGCCAGTCGGCCCCCATCTTCTCGATCTCGTCGAGCAGGAAGAAGGTATTGGTGGTCTTGGCCTTCTTCATCGACTGGATGATCTTGCCGGGCATCGAGCCGATATAGGTGCGGCGGTGGCCGCGGATTTCGGCTTCGTCGCGCACCCCGCCGAGGCTGAGACGCACGAATTCCCGGCCAGTGGCCTTGGCGATCGAGCGTCCAAGCGAGGTCTTGCCCACGCCCGGAGGACCGACGAGACACAGGATCGGCCCCTTCAGGGTTCCTGTGCGCGCCTGCACGGCCAGGTATTCCAGGATGCGCTCTTTAACCTTCTCGAGGCCGTAGTGGTCCTCTTCAAGAGTTTGCTCGGCGCGCGCGATATCGATCGGCTTGGTCTTGGACTTGCCCCAAGGGATCGAGAGAACCCAATCGAGGTAGTTGCGCACCACCGTGGATTCAGCCGACATCGGACTCATGTTGCGCAGCTTCTTCAGCTCGCCCTCGGCCTT
>JAYTXV010000349.1:0-2367 GCA_043742805.1 Caulobacteraceae bacterium
CCGGCGGCGTCTGACCATTCGACAACAGCCCCGGCCGGGGCGTCGGCGGGAGCGTCACGGCGAAGCCGGGCTCCATCAAGGGAAAACGCCAACCGGCCGTCCCCATCCAAATCCACTCGCCGCTCACGCCAGTCTCGCCCCGACCAGACGGCCTGATCGATCGGCAGGCAATCGAGGAACTCGTTGGCCAACAGGATGATTGGCGCGTCGTCAGGAATTTCGGCGAAGCTGTCGGCCCAGCACGGCGACGCCAGACCGTTCAGGGCTTGGGCCTGGCGGTCGCGTAGGGGGCCGCTTGTCTCCATTAGCCAGAGTTCGCAAGCCTCCAGGAAACCTGGCGCGACGCGTCCGGCCCGCAGCACATCGGTCATCATCACCCCGTGGCCGGGTCCGAGTTCGACCAACAGGCATCGCGCGGGCCGGCCCATCTGGGACCAGATTTCGGCCGCCCACAGTCCCAGCAGCTCGCCGAAGATCTGGGACACCATCGGCGCGGTGATGAAATCCCCACCTTCGCCAAGACTGGGTCGGGTCGCGTAGTAACCCTCCGCTGGGTCGTGCAGACACAGCGCCATGTAACGGGACACCGGGATGGGACCCTCCCGGGCGATCAACGCCGCCAGGCGATCACGCAGGCTCACGGCCGCCCGGCATGAGCGGCGCCCGCAGGCTCCGCCAGATCAAGGCGAGACCGCATACCAGCATGGGCGCCGACAGCATGATGCCGACGGTCAGGCCAAAGGGCAGGTCACGCAGGCCTTCATCGGGCATCCGCACATTCTCCAAGGCGATACGGAAGGCGCTGTAAAAGGCGAGAAACAGGCCGGTGACCGCGCCACGCCGCTGAAGCCACAGCGCCCTGTGGGTGGCGAGGCGAAGGATCAGGAACAGAACAAGCCCCTCCAGGGTCGCTTCATAGAGCTGGCTGGGATGGCGCGGCGCGAGACCCGCGACGCAGGTTCCGTCGGCGAAGGTGTCAATGTGACGGCCACAGAACACCATGCCCCAGGGCAGATTGGTCGGCCGGCCCCAGAGCTCGCCATTGATGAAGTTGGCAATGCGTCCGAACGCCAGGCCGATCGGCGCGCAGGCCGCCACGACATCGCCCAACCGCAGAAGATCGATACGCCGCGACCGCGCGAACAAGGTCACCGCAACAGCCACCCCCAGGAAGCCGCCGTGAAAGCTCATCCCGCCGTGCCAAAGGCGAATGATCTCGAGCGGGTCCTGAGCCAGAGTCAGCCGACCCGAAGCCAGGGGAAGCATGTAGAACAGCACATAGCCCAGGCGGCCCCCGAAGATGATGCCCAGGGTGATCCAGAGGATCAGGTCGTCGATCTCGACATCGGTCGCGATCGGGGCGCCGGCGCCCCACAGTCTCGGGTTTCGCACCAGCGAGACCGCATAGCGCCAGCCCAGAACGATGCCGGCGATATAGGCCATCGCATACCAGCGCACGGCGAACGGGCCCAATGTCACGCTTCCGAGCGTGAACGCCGGCAGACTGAAAATCTCGCGCGGGATGTCGGGAAAAGGCAGGGCCATGAGCGATCTCTACCGCGATCCGTGGCGCGGGTGTAGCCGGACGACGCACAGGATCGGCGAGGCCGGAATCCGAGTCTCTTCGCAACAGGGACGCTTTCGCGCTATATGACGCCAATGCAGACTCAAAACCCTTTTCTGGACGAGATGGCCAAGTTGACCCAAGCGGCGATGGGCGTCGCCCAGGCCGCCGGCGAGGAGGCCAAGACCGCCTTCCGCGCCCAGACCGACAAATGGGCGGCGGACCTGGATTTGATCCGGCGGGAGGAGTTCGAGGCTATAAAGGCGGAAGTCGCCGCGCTTCGGGCCGAGATAGCCATCTTGAAAAGCGGCGAAAAAGCCTGACGATTTATCCACGGCGGCCAAGACGCGGGCCGCGAACAGCACTAGCTTCAGCGCAAGTTGACGCGTGTTCCACCCGGGTGGGCCGGCTGCCTCGCCCACGAGCCTGAAGAACGCCAGAGGTCCCATGGATATCCCCAGACCCGAAGAAGAAGACACCCTGATCGCCCTCGACCCCCTCGACGTGGTCGAACGTGTTCTGGTGGCGGAAAATTTGTCCTTCGATCGCACCGACGACGGTGACCTTGCCTTCGCCCTGACCGGCGACTGGAAGGACTTTGAACTGTGGTTCACCTGGCGGCCTGAAGCCGACTGTCTCCAGCTTTGCCTGTCGATGGATCTGAAGGCCGCCAAGCCGCTCAGAGACCCGGCCCACGGCCTGATACCTGATCAACCAGCGGGTCTGGCTCGGTCATTTCGAGGTCTGGGCCGAAGAGGGCGAAGTGGTTTTCCGCCACGCCATGGCCCTGCCCGACGGCGAGC
>JAYTXV010000350.1:0-4685 GCA_043742805.1 Caulobacteraceae bacterium
TGATGCGAGACGCCGCCCGCGGTTGGGACGGCTCTGATCCATTCCGTCGGCTAACTTAGCCCCTACACTCCCACACTCAATCTGGAAGCGTTCATGACCCTGACCAATCGCCAATGGCTGATCAATGGCCGGCCCAACGGCCGCAGCCTAATCGACGACGACTTCAAGCTGGTAGAGGCCCCAGCCGCTCAACCCGGCGAGGGCGAGGTGCTGGTCAAGACACTCTACCTGGCCTTCGATCCCGCCCAGAAGGGTTGGATGGAGAACATCGGCGGCTATGTCGCCCCCACCGAGATCGGCGAAGTGATGCGCGGCGGCGGGCTGGGCGAGGTCGTGGCGTCCAATTCAGCCAGCTTCGCGCCCGGCGACAAGGTCACCGGCATGCTGCGCTGGCAGGACTACGCCACCCTGCCGGCCAAGGAGCTGCTGAAAGTCGCCGACGACGAGTTGCTCACCGCCAATCTGGGCGTACTCGGCACCACGGGTCTGACCGCATTTTTTGGCCTCAACAAGATCGGCAAGCCGTTTCCGGGCGACACCCTGGTGGTGACCGGCGCCGCCGGCGCCACCGGCTCCGTGGTTGGCCAGTTGGGGAAGCTGGCCGGATGCCGCGTCGTCGGCGTGGCCGGCGGCCCGGCCAAGTGCGCGTGGCTGGTGGATGAACTCGGCTTCGACGCGGCCATCGACTACAAGGCTGGCGATATCCGCGCTCAGGCCCAGGCCGCCGCGCCCGACGGCATCGATGTGCTGTGGGACAATGTCGGTGGCCCGGTGTTCAACACCCTGCTGGCCCAGTTGGCCATGCACGCGCGCGTCGTCGTTTGTGGCGGCATCTCACGCTATGAGCTGGGCAAGATGCCGGCCGGACCGGAGAACTATTTCAACCTGATCTTCAAGCGCGCCTCAATGGAAGGTTTTATCCTTACCGACTTCCAGGCCGAGTTCCCCTGGGCGCGGGGGCGTCTGATGGAATGGATCCGCGCCGGCAAGCTGCACTACAAAGAGGACGTACAGCACGGCCTGGAAAACGCGCCGCTGGCGTTGCGGCGGCTGTTTCAAGGCGAGAATTTCGGCAAGCAGTTACTGAAACTCTAGAGACGGCCAGATGCCCGCCATCCGCTACGGCGAGCCCATGAATGTGCTGGTGGTCGCCAAGGGACACCCTTACGAGCGCGACGCCTTCATGGCGATATTCGATAATCTGCCCGGGATCGCCTGTTCGTTGGTGGAGCAGCCGGCGGCCCAAAGGTTGATGAACCCGGACGGCATGAAGGGCTTCGACGCCCTGGTGCTCTATGACATGCCGGGCCTCGACTTCGCTGCACCGGAGCGGCCTGGCTATGTGGAGCCCGATCCAGATTTCGTGACCGGCTTTCTCGCCCTGCTCGACCAGGGCAAGGGGGTCGTCGCCTTGCACCATGCGATCGCCGGCTGGCCAGCCTGGCCGGAATACGCCGAGTTGCTTGGCGGTCGTTTCCTGTATCGCCCCGGGCCTTTGCGCGGGTCGAACCTCCCGGATTCCGGCTATCGCCACGATGTCGAGCATGAGGTCTCGGTGCTTGATTTAACCCATCCGATCGTCGACGGCTTGCCGGATCGGTTCACCCTGACCGACGAACTTTATCTGGGCGAGGTGTTCGAAGACCTAGTCCAGCCTCTGCTGTCCTCCGGAGCGCACTTCGTCAGGGACCGTTTCTTTTCCGCCGCGCTTGCGGTGAACGGCTCTATGTTTTCCAATGTGGGGTGGACCCACGCGGACGGCTCAAATCTGATCGGTTGGACCAAGCGCGCGCGGCGCAGCCCGCTGGTCTATCTCCAGCCCGGCGACGGCCCCTCGACCTATGAAAACCCTCACTACCGGCGGCTGGTCGAGAACGCGGTTCGTTGGGCCGCCTCTCCGGGGGCGCTTTCCTGGGCACGGCGCGAGACATCCTGAAATCGACACCGTTTTCTTAAACAAACAAGGATGACTTTTTTTAAGGATGCCCTATTGTGACAATAGGGCGGAAAAATTGGGAGGTCAGGTCATGAGCGTTGCCGTTGCGGACGGTTTGTTCCTTGAAGGCGCCAACGGGATCACCCTTATCGCCGGGCGGCACAAGGCCGATGGCGCGATGCGGTTTCCCATGCCCAAGGGTCCTGAGGCGGCGCTCTATGACGCCGTGCGGCTGGCGCCGGAAGGCAAGCTCTGGTCCTACACCGTGCAGCGCTTCCGCCCCAAAACACCCCCTTATATCGGCGACGACGACGACAAGAGCTTCAAGCCCTTCGCGGTTGGCTATGTGGAGTTTCCCGGCGAGGTGATCGTTGAGGGTCGCATTCTGGTCGAGGATCCCGCCACTCTGAAGATCGGGCTGCCGATGAAGGTAGCGCTAGAAGCATTTCCCACCTCCACCCGCGGCAATGTCACAACCTACGCTTTTCGCCCTGTTTGAAACCTAGGGAGTCAGATTCAAGATGACGGATGTTCATATCGTCGGAGCCGGAATCCATGCTTTCGGCCGCACCCCGGACATGACTGGTCTCGACCAGGGCGTTTTCGCGGTGCGCGAAGCTCTTGCCGACGCCAGCGCCGATTGGGCCGACATGCAGTTCGCTTTCGGCGGCTCCTCGGCGGCGGGTAGCGCCGACGCCGCCCTGCCAAGGCTGGGCCTGACCGGCGTACAGTTTATCAACATCTCCAACGGGTGCGCGACTGGTGGCTCGTCGCTGCTGTCGGGCTACTGGGCGATCAAATCGGGGGAGTTCGACATCGGTGTCGTTCTTGGCTTCGACAAACACCCCCGCGGTGCCTTCAACGCCGATCCGGAGGCCTCGGGCCTGCCGATGTGGTACGGCGAGACCGGCATGATGCTGACCACCCAGTTCTTCGCCATGAAAATCCGCCGCTACATGGACCTTCATGGCATAAGCAATACCAGCCTGGGCCGCGTGGCGGTCAAGGCTTTCGAGAACGGCGCCCTGACGCCTCATGCCTGGCGGCGCGATCCGGTGGATTTGGACACGGTTCTCAACAGTCAGATGGTCTCCGACCCTCTGACCAAGTTCATGTTCTGCTCGCCGGCCGAAGGCGGCGTCGCCATGATCCTGGCGTCGGACAGAAAGATGCGTGAGCTTGGTCTGACCGGCCCGAAAATCCGGGGCGCGGCGGTGCGCACCCGTCCCCGCGGCTCGTTCGAGGTGTTCGCTCCCTCTCTGGATGTGGAACGCGGCGTCGCGGCGACCGTGCTGGCGTCCAAAGCCGCCTATGAGATGGCCGGCGTCGGCCCGGATGAGATTCATGTGGCCCAGATTCAGGATACCGAATCCGGCGCTGAGATCATGCACATGGCGGAGAACAGCTTTTGCGCCGACGGTGAACAGGAGGCTTGGCTGACCGATGGCGTCACCAGCCTGACCGGCCGGCTGCCGATCAACACAGATGGCGGCTGCCTGGCTTGCGGCGAGCCGATCGGGGCGTCCGGCCTGCGACAGGTCTATGAAAACGTTCAGCAACTGCGTGGACGCGCCGAGGGTCGCCAGGTCGCGAACGCCAAGCTCGCTTACAGCCAGGTCTATGGCGCGCCCGGCCTGTCGGCCGTGGCTATTTTGGAAGCCTGAGGACAAAGCAAATGGACGGATCCCACAGCCCTTACCGGCCAGATCGACACCCATCGGAATCCTACGAGGATATCCTATGCCGCGACACGCGGCCGGTTCCCGACCACCTTCGTCAGGGACCCGTTCCCGATGTCGGCGTCGACCCGGTTCCCGCCTCGCGCTATTTCAGCCCAGAATATTTCCAGAAGGAAGTCGACCACGTTTGGTCGAAGGTTTGGCAAATGGCCTGTCGGGAGGAGGAAATCCCCAAGGTCGGCGACTATGTGATCTATGAAATCGTCGGCAAGTCGTTGATCGTCACGCGCACCGCGACCGATGAAATCAAGGCTTTCTACAACACCTGTCTGCATCGCGGCCGCAAGCTGGTGACTTTGAACGGCTGCAAAGACGAATTCCGCTGCCCCTACCACGGCATCGCCTGGAACACCGACGGCTCGTTCAAGGATAACCCCATCGACTGGGACTTCCCGCAATGGGAAGGCCGCGACATGAATTTGCCGCAGGCCAGGGTCGGATCGTGGGGCGGCTTCGTGTTCATCAATATGGACCCCAACGCCAAGCCGCTGATGGACACGTTGGGAACGCTGGCGGAGCACTTCGAGCGATACGACTATTCGGGCCGCTACAAAGCCATCCATGTCTCCAAGGTGGTGCGCTGCAACTGGAAGGTCCTAGCCGAGGCGTTCATGGAGAGCCATCACTCCGTCACCACTCACCCCCAGATTCTACCGTTCCTGGCCGACGCCAACAGCCAATACGACATCTTCGATGACTTCGTATCCCGCCAGTTTTCGGCCTCCGGCGTGCCGAGTCCCTTCGTCTACGACAAGAACTACACGCCGACCGAGATCATCCAGGCGATGGGTGGCCAGGGTGGCCTGACCGGCCAGGGTGGCGGCAGTCGTCGTCGCGGCTTCGAGGAGGGACAGTCCGAGGTGCCAGATGGCGTTTCGGCGCGAGCCTTCGCCGCAGAGCAGCAACGCAACGCCCTGGGCGCCGAGGATGGTCACGACTACTCGCAATGTTCGGACGCCGAACTGGGTGACGCTCTGCTCTACAATGTCTGGCCGAACATGAGCTTCTGG
>JAYTXV010000351.1:0-3940 GCA_043742805.1 Caulobacteraceae bacterium
ACGCCGTCGGCGTCGTAGCCGGCCACAAAGCCCGGCGCGCGGCGATCGTAGAAGGCCGGGGCGATGGTTTCGTAGCCGTCGGCGGCGAAGCCGTCGGCCAGGTCGCGGATGTGGGCGGTGACGCCGAAGATCTCTTGGACCAGGACGAGGCCGCCACGGCGCGCGTCGGCGGGCGCGGCGCGGTAGGCGTCGAACACGAAGCCGTCGAGGGGGCTCGTAAGGCGGATCGTCTCGCCCACCTAGGCCCCGAACAGTTCCAGGGTTCGCGCGCGGGCCAGGTCGGCGCTGACGGCGCTGTGGCGGGCCGGATCTTCATTGTTGAAGCCGTGGCCGGCGTCTTCGTAGATGTAGACCGGCACGTCAGGATTGGCGGCCTGGACCGCGGCCTTCACCGCATCGGCGGGGATGCCGGTGTCGAGCCGGCCCAGATGGACGATGGTCGGGCATTTGGGTTTCAACGTGGCATTGGCCTGGACCATGCTGCCGTAATAGCTGGACGAACCCGACAGGCCTTCCACCTTGCCCGCCGCCAGCCAGGCCATCGAGCCGCCGTAGCAATAGCCGACGATATAGACCTTGCCGGCCGGGGCCAGGCGGTCGCGCACCGCAGCGATGTCGGCAAGGGCCTGTTCAACCGGAGTGCCGCGCGCGTGGCCTACGCCCGCCGTCATGCCGGCCTGGTCATGGCCGGCCACGAAGCCCTGTTCACGGCGGTCGTAGAGCGACGGGGCGATAGCCTCGAAACCGAGTGACGCCCAGCGATCGGCATCGCGGCGCACATGCTCGTCGAGGCCGAATATCTCCTGCACCACGATCACCCCGCCCTTGCGCTCAGCGGTCGGCATGGCGTGATAGGCGTCGAATTCGAAGCCGTCGTCGGCTGTGGTCTTGATCTTGATAATCTCACCCATGGCCTGTCTCCCTTTTGGCAGTCGTTCAGACGTTGAAGCGGAAATTCATCACGTCGCCGTCACGCACCACATACTCCTTGCCCTCGGAGCGCAGCTTGCCAGCGTCGCGCGCGCCGGCCTCGCCGCCCAGGCGCACATAGTCTTCGAAGGCGATGGTCTCGGCGCGGATGAAGCCCTTTTCGAAATCGGTATGGATGACGCCGGCGGCCTGGGGGCCGGTGGCGCCGACCGGGATCGTCCAGGCCCGGGTCTCCTTGGGACCGGCGGTGAAATAGGTGCGCAGGCCGAGCAGCGAATAGGCCTCGCGGATCAGGCGGTTGAGGCCCGGCTCCTCAAGGCCCAAGGTCTCGAGGAACTCGGTCCGCTCCTCGGCGTCGAGCATGGCGATTTCGCTCTCGATCTGAGCGGAGATCACCACGGCCTTGGCGCCGTCGCGCTTCGCCCGCTCCGCCACCTGGGCGGAATAACCGTTGCCTGTTCCCGCGGAGGCCTCTTCGACATTGCAGACATAGAGGGCCGGCTTGGTGGTCAGCAACTGGAGCATGCGCCAGGCTTTCTCGTCATCCTCGGACACTTTCGCCGCGCGGGCGGGTCGGCCGGCATTGAGTTCGTCCAGGGCCAACTTCACCAGCCGCAGGGTGGAGGTCGATTCCTTATCGCCGCCCTTGGCGCGCTTCTCCAGGCCGCTGACACGCTTTTCCAGGCTTTCCAGGTCGGCGATCATCAGTTCGGTGTCGATGATGTCGAGATCGTCCAGCGGGTCGATCCGGCCTTCGACATGAGTGATATCGGTGTCGACGAAACAGCGCGCCACCAGCGCGACGGCGTCGCAGTCGCGGATATTGGCCAGGAACTGATTGCCCAGCCCCTCGCCCTGGGCGGCGCCGCGCACCAGGCCGGCGATATCGACAAAGGTTATGCGGGCCGGGATGATCTCCTTTGACCCCGCCGTCCTGGCCAGCGCCTCCAGCCGGGACTCGGGCACCGCCACCTCGCCGACGTTGGGCTCGATGGTGCAGAACGGATAGTTGGCCGCCTGGGCAGCCGCGGTCTGGGTGAGGGCGTTGAACAGGGTCGACTTGCCCACATTGGGCAGACCGACGATGGCGACTTTAAGAGCCATGAGACTTTCGGAGGTTGGTTTACGGCAGGCGGACCTAGCACGGAGAGAGGCGGGAGGCGAAGGGTTGGTGGGCGGGCCGGACCTTTGTAAAGCGGCCACGACTGTGCTCTCGCCGGGACCGCCACCCCAGAGCAATCAGACCTAAAAGCCGAACTCGCCGGCAACAAGATCATTCTCGCCACAACCGTGATCGTTCGTTCGCGGCTTGACAGCCGGAGGCTGACATAGCGACTTGAGGTCGCTGAGAATTCAGTTCCAGCCGCCGCGTCGGGTCCGCAAGCGCCTTTAAAGCCAGGTTGTCGTCGATCGCAGGCCGAGAAATGATCGGGTCAGGGTGAAGTGACCCGAAACAAGATTTAGCGCGCGGCGTCCTTGGCCTTGTCGCCGGCTGTCTTGGCGGCGGCGCCCGCAGCCTCGGCATTGGCGCCGGCCTGTTTCGCATCGTCGAGGGCCTGTTTGGCGGCCATGGAGGCACCGGCGGCGGTGTTGCTCGCAGTGGCGGCGTCTACGGCGGTGCTTGCGGCGTTCTGCGCCGCGGCAGCCGCATCGGCACTGGCGCTAGCGGCTTGCGCGGCCAAGTCTTCCTTCTTCTGACAGGCACAGGCCAACAGGCTAATCGCGGCGACGGCGGCGATGGTTATGATACGCATGCTTTTCTCCTTTTAGAGTATTGTGCCGATGTCAACGCGCCTCTGCCTAAATGGATGCACGGTAGGCGTACGCGGCGCCCGCATTCACCAGGACCACGTCGCGAAGGGGGTGTCCGGGTCAGACGGACATGGGCTCAACGCGTCGGCCTACTTCCCTAGCCAGCCGTAGGCGACCTCCGCCAGGGTTCCGTACCGGCCGTCGTCTTTCCTCTGGCCGATCAGGACGCCACCCAGCTGCTCATACATGGACCGGGCCGGGAAGTTGTCGCGGGGCACCCACAGGGTGAAGCCCGTCAGGCTTCGATCCTCGAGATCGCGCATCATGGTCGTCATCAGGCCCATGCCGAGGCCGCGCCGCTGGGCGGTCTTGAGCACATAGACGGCCGCGAACTCTCCGGCGTAGCCCACGGCCGCGAAGTGCTGATTGCGCTGTTCGCCGCACGAGGCGAAAGCGACCAGTTCGCCCGCCCCCTCCGCCACATAGGTGGTCGCCAGATATTCGGTTTCGCCTGAAAGAATCCGCCGCCAGGCTTCGGTCCTGGCGTCGGCGGTCAGGGCGTCGAGCATCCGTTCGGACATCAGGCCGATATAGGTCTCGCGCCAGGTGGCTTCGTGGACCTCCGCGAGCGCCGCGGCGTCCGCGAGCGTGGCGCGCCGGATCGAATATTCTGTCTGGTTCACAACGACGCCTCCGCCCTGGTCCCATCCTTCACCAAGACTAGCACAAAGGATTGTCGAAGGTCATCGCCACCGTTCCGCGCGCGCCATCCCGTAATTCGCGACCACATAGGGCCAGGGAATGATGATGAGGAAGATCACCGCCATCAGACATTCGTTGGTCGTCTCCAGGGTGTCGGCGTCCAGCTGGTGGGCGTTCGATAACGGCAGCGCCACGACGATCAGCCAGATCGCCTTCCAGGCCAGTTCGAAAAACAGCAGGGGCAGCATCCGTAGCGGGTAGAAAAGCCCCAGGATCGCCAGCACCGACATCGCTGCCAGCATGCAGCGGACGACGCCGTGCATCAGTTCCCACGGTTTGTCATGATGCAGGATCCCCGGCCAGATGGTCAGACCGAGCCCCACGACAAGAAGAAGATAGCCGGCCCTCAGTCCGTGGAGGCGCCATACCGGCGGCTGGGTGATGTTGGCGGTCATCACGGCTACTCGACTTCCTTGAGGATTTTCTCGACGGCGGTCAGCCGGGTTCTGACGTCGGCGAGCGCCGCCTGGATGGAGGACAGCACGGCGGCGGTGTC
>JAYTXV010000352.1:0-11073 GCA_043742805.1 Caulobacteraceae bacterium
GAAAAACTCCAGGAATGTGCGCCACAGTTGCAGCTGGCGGGCCGGTCCCTGAACGCCATGCCTCTGACCGGGGAACAGCATCAGGTCGAAGGGGACCGACTTGGCCTGGAGGGCCGCCATCACCGCGAAACTGTTGGAAATCTGGACGTTGTCGTCGGCCATACCCTGGAGCAGCAGCAGGCGGCCCGTCAGGTCGCCTAGGCGCGGAATCACGGACGAGGCGTCATAGGCGGCGGCCTCGGACTGAGGCATGCCCATGAAACGTTCGGTGTAGTGGGTATCGTATTCCCGCCAGTCGGTGGGCGGCGCGCCGGCGGCCCCGGCCTTGATGTGCGCGCGGGCGTCGGTCATCATTCGAAGGGTCATGTAGCCGCCGTAGGACCAGCCCGAGACGCCAACCCTGCCGGCGTCCACGAACGGTAGGCTCCGAAGCCAACCCAGTCCGACCAGCTGATCGTCGACCTCCACCGAGCCCAGCCGCCGGACGATCGCCGATTCGAAACGGACATCGCGGTTGGAGGAGCCGCGATTGTCCAGCTGGAACAGCACATAGCCGGCCTCGAGCAGGAGCTTCTCGTTGGGCCCGCGCCAGGCTCGCGTCACGGTCTGCACGCCCGGTCCGCCATAGACCTGGATGATGGCCGGGTATTTCCGGCGGGCATCGAAACCGACCGGCTTGAGCAGTACCGTGTGCAGGTCCTGGCCGTCGGCGGATTTCAGCACTCCGAATTCAGGCTCGGGGTAGCGCGCGGCGTAGGGGTGGAATGGGTGGCCGGCGTCCAGCGTATTGCGTTCGATCCAGCGTAGTCGCCGGCCGCTGGTGTCATATAGCGCCGCCTGTGGCGGGGTGGCGGTGTCCGAATAGTAGCCGACGAAACCACCCGCCGATCTGGGCATCACGGCGGTCCACCAGCCATGGCCGGTGGTGATGGCTTTTGGCTCCGCCGGAATCTGGTAGGAGACCACATAGAGCTGGCGCTCAATGGGCGTATCGACCGAAGCCATGAAATAGACCAGCCCCCGCGCCTCATCGACCCCGGCCACGCCCGGCGCCTTGACGCCCGCCCCGCCACCGCCGCCGGCGTGGGGCGTGGGACCCCAGGTGATCGGGTGGATCAGGGCGCCGTCCCGGTCGTAGAGATAAAGCTGGCGCGCCCCGGTCCGGGCCGAGCCCCAGATGAAGTCTCCGTTTTTCAAAGCCCGGAAATCGTCGTCGAGGTCGATCCACGGCTTCTGGTGCTCGCTGACGATGACCCGCGAGACCCCCGTCGCCGGTTCGACCCGCAGCAGATCCAAAGCGGTCTGATCGCGGCTCTGACGCTCGACATAGAGGTCTTTCCCATCCGCTGACCAATGCACCCTGGCCAGATAGATATCGGCGTCAGGTCCCAGGTCGACCTGGACTGGCTTCGCGCCAGGGTCGAGGCGCTGAATGAAAAGGTCGACCCTGGCATTGGGCGTGCCGGCCCGAGGATAGCGTTGAGGCGCAATGGTCGAACCGTGCTCTCCGATCTCGAGCCGGTCCAGTATCTCAACGGCGCTCTCGTCGACGCGCGTGTAGGCGATGGCCGCGTCGCCTGGCGCCCACCAGACGCCCGTATAGCGGCCCATCTCCTCCTGGGCGACGAATTCGGCGACGCCGTAGCTGACCGCGCCCTTGCCGTCGGTGGTGATTGACCGCTCGGCGCCGCCATCGATGGGCAGGATATGGAGGTTCTGGCCGCGCACATAGCTGACGTAACGACCGAGCGGCGAGCACTGGGCGTCCGTGACGGCCGGACCGCCGGTCGCCAGTTTGGTCACAGCTCCGGTCTGGGCGTCGGCCAGATACAGAGCTCCGCCGGCCGGGATCAGCAGCCGCTTCGAGCCATCGTCCCAGTCGTAGGAGATCACGCCGGAAACCGAGGCGATCCGCTGGCGCTCGCGCCGGCTCTTCTCCTCTTCAGACAAAGCCTGACCGTCGGGCTCCACGGCCGAGCCGGAGACCAGCAGGCGCGGTTCGCCGCCGGCGGTGGGGGCGGCCCAGAGGTCCAGCTTATACTGGTTGGTCGCTTCGGCCTTCAGCCATGTGACCCAGCGCCCGTCGGGCGACACCGCCACGCCGCGCGCGGTCGGGCCCGAGAGGGCGGGGCTGGAGAACACCCGCTCGGGCGTTAGCTGAGGCGATGCGGCGGCGACCGACGTGGCGGGAATCGTAGTTGTCATAAGGGCGGCCAGGAGGAGGGGCGGGAGGTGGATCGTCATCAAGACCGTTTGGCATGACCGCGAGGTTTGCGTCCACGTCCCGATGCGTCAGCCCGAAGTTGTTCACGCCGGCTTCCATGGCGTGGCAGAAGATCGCCGCCAGGATGGCAGCGATGAATAGCTACTGGTCGAGCCTTACAGTTAGCGATCGAAATCCATTCTTGTGTGCGATATTTCGATCACCTCCAAGTCGGAGCCGGCCAAGGCGTGGATTTTCAGCACCAAACACAGTGGACGACGCTTCCGGACTGCCGGGCCGATTGCCTGCGAGCATGCCCATATGTCGCGGGTCCAATTGTTAAATTCCTTTTCATCTTTGAATCAAATATGGCATTTTAGCGTCCAGCTCAGGTGCTGGGGATGTCAATGACCAGATCGCTCGCCGCCATGCTTTCAAGCATGTTCCTTCTTGCCTGCGCCGCCGCGCCGGCGGAGGCGCAGGTTTTCGAACCGTTGGCAGGCGTGCACATTAAGCCGGTCTGCCGCGGTCCCGTCGCGCCCGGCTACGCCCGATGCCATTCCTGGGTCGTGGTCGATCAGGGCGGCGCCGCCATCGTATCGGAGTCGTCGAAGGTAACGCCGCCCCGCGGCTATGGTCCGGCCGACCTGCGCGCCGCCTATAATATCGTCAACAACGGCAGGCCCGGGACCATCGTCGCGGTTGTTGCCGCCTATGGCTATCCCAACGCGGAGCGTGATCTGCAGATCTACCGTTCGACCTTCGGCCTGCCACCGTGCACCACCGCCAACGGTTGTTTCGCGCGCTATGGCCAGAACGGCGGGCCGCCCGACGACACCAGCGGTCTCGGCCTGAACGGCTTGTTCTGGCAGATGGAATCGGCGCTGGACATCGAGATGGTCAGCGCCACGTGCGGAAAATGCCGGGTGATCCTGGTCGAGGCGAACACTGATTCCTATGCCGATCTCGGCGCGGCGGTGAACACTGCCGCCAATCTGGGAGCCAAGGTGATCTCCAACAGCTATGGCGGAAGCGAGGTCGGCACCCGGCCCGTCGCCGCCGACTATGATCACCCCTTCGTGGCGATCACCGCCAGCTCGGGAGACAGCGGCTACGGCGTGGAGTTTCCCGCCTCCTCGTCCTATGTCACCGCCGTTGGAGGAACCACGTTGAAGCGCGCGCCAGACACTTCGCGCGGCTGGTCCGAGACCGCTTGGTCAGGCTCGGGCAGCGGGTGCAGCGCTTTCTATGCGAAGCCGCGCTGGCAGCGGGATCCGCTGTGCCCGAGGCGCATGGTGGCGGATGTGGCGGCGGTCGCTGATCCGCATACCGGCGTGGCGGTCTATGCGCCAATCTCGCACGAAAAATCGGCGTGGCAGGTATTCGGTGGCACGAGTGTCGGCCCACCGCTGATCGCCGGAATCTATGCCGACAATGGCGGGCCGGTGCTCTATGGCTCCAATCTCTATTTCGCGCCGTCGGGCTCGCTGAACGACATCACCAGCGGCTCGAACGGGGACTGCCCCAACTACATGTGCTGGGCTGGCCCCGGCTATGACGGACCCACCGGGCTGGGGACGCCAAATGGCAAGGCGGCGTTTTAGCCCGCGACGACTTGACCCAAGCCGGCGCGTCTGGCCAGAGCGGGGACGCTCGGCTAGACGTCGGGGCGGGCGCTAGGTCACGGGGGGTTCCGTCGACGTGCGTTCAGAGGGTGGGCTGCCATGGACGCTGGACTCTATCGCATCGGTGCGGTCGCCCTCGCTTTCGCCTTGACCGCGGGCGTCGCTGTCCCCGCGCCGGCGCCGACGGTCGAACAGATTGAAAGCACCTTTCATATTGCCGTCTGCCCCTCGCCCTTGGGCCGTCATCTGGCGCGGTGCCATGCCCGCGTAGTCACCGACCGGATGGGGCGGATCTTCGAACGAAAGGCCATGACCGGCGCGACGCCCACCGGCTACGGCCCCACCAGCTTGCGGTCAGCTTATGCGATCACCGCCACGGGCGATCCGGGCACGGTGATCGCCATCGTCGACGCCTTTGGCTATGCCAATGCCGAGAGCGACCTGGCGGTCTATCGGGCTACCTACGGCCTGCCGCCCTGCACAAGCGCCAGCGGCTGCTTCACTAAATACAACCAGAGCGGGGCCAAGGGGCCGTATCCCAAGTCATATGCGGGCTGGTCTCGGGAGACGGCGCTCGATCTCGACATGGCCAGCGCCATGTGTCCCGGCTGCCGGCTGATCCTGGTCGAGGCCAATACCAACGCCGACGCCAATATGGGAGCGTCGGTGGCCATGGCCGCCATCCTTGGCGCTCATGTGATTTCGAACAGCTACGGCGACGCCGAGGCCGGCTCGACCGCCTATGCCGCCTATTATGACCAGCCGGGCGTGGCGGTGGTCGCCAGTTCGGGCGACGCCGGCTATGGCGTCGAGTTCCCGGCCGCGTCTCCACACGTGATCGCGGTGGGCGGCACTACCCTGAAGCGGAGCGCCACCACCGCCCGGGGATGGACCGAGACCGCTTGGAGGGGCTCGGGCAGCGGATGCAGCGCCGTTTATCCCAAGCCGGCCTGGCAGACCGACACCGGCTGCGCGAACCGCATGGTGGCCGATGTGTCGGCGGTTTCCAGCCCATCCTCGGGCGTGGCGGTATACGGGCCGGCCACGGGCGGTGGCTCGGCCTGGCTGGTCATGGCCGGCACCAGCGTGGCCGCGCCTCTGATCGGCGGCATCTACGCGGTCAACGGCGGGCCGGTTACCGACGGGAGCAACCCCTATGCCAATCCTGGTGCGCTCTATGATGTTATATCGGGCTCGAACGGGACCTGCACGGTGACCTATTATTGCACCGCCGGGGTTGGCTACGATGGGCCGACCGGCCTGGGCACGCCCAAAGGCTCCGCGGCATTCTGAACGGTTGAACACCCAGCGATTGCCTGGGTTTGCGCCACCGGCTGTCGGCCTTTGTTGGAGAGAAAATGCATTACTTTTCGATAGCCGCGGCGTTTGCCGGGGCGCTCTACGCCACCACCGCCGCGTCGGCCATCGCTCCGATCGTGGAGCAATCAGGGGCTGTGTTCCATGTTTCGGTATGCCCTAGCCCCGCCGGGCCGGGGAAGGCCCATTGCCATGCTCACGTCGTGACCGATAGCCTGGGTAGACACCTCGAAGCAGCGGCGACGCCGGGCGCCGTGCCATCTGGCTACGGTCCCGCCGACCTGCGGTCGGCTTATGGTGTCACCGGGACTGGAGACTCGGGCACGATCATCGCCATTGTCGACGCCTATGGCTATCCTAACGCCGCCAAGGACCTCGCGGTTTATCGCTCCACCTATGGCCTGCCGGCTTGCACGCAGGCCAACGGCTGCTTCAAGAAATATAATCAGACGGGTCTACAAGGGTCCTACCCCAAGCAGGATATCGGCTGGTCGCAGGAGACCGCTCTCGATCTCGATATGGCCAGCGCGATGTGCCCAGGCTGCAAGATCATTCTTGTCGAAGGCAACACCAGCGGTAACCTTGATCTCGGCGCAGCGGTGGACATGGCCGCCATCCTCGGCGCGCACGTGATTTCCAACAGCTATGGTGGGGGAGAGATTGGCTCGACGGCCTATGCGGCTAGTTATGATCATCCCGGTGTCGCGATCACCGCCAGTTCCGGCGACAGCGGCTACGGTGTTCAGTTTCCCGCCTCGGCGCCGACCGTGACCGCCGTGGGAGGCACCAGCCTCGCCAGAAGCGCCACCGCGCGGGGCTGGTCCGAGACCGCCTGGAGAGGGGCCGGCAGCGGCTGCAGCGCCCTCTACGCCAAGCCGAGTTGGCAGGCGGATACGGGCTGCGCCAAGCGGATGGAAGCGGACGTTTCGGCGATCGCCGACCCGGCCACCGGTGTGGCGGTCTACGGGCCGTCAAGCAACAAGGGGGCGCCCTCTTCCTGGCAAGTCTACGGCGGCACCAGCGTGGCCGCGCCGCTGATCGCCGGCGTCTACGGTGTCAACGGCGGCGCCGTGAACTACGGCGGTGATCCTTATGCCAATCTCGGGTCGCTCAACGATGTAAAGTCCGGCTCCAACGGGAAATGCACCGTGGCCTATTTCTGCAAAGCCGGGGCCGGCTACGACGGCCCTACCGGCCTGGGCACGCCCAACGGTGTGGCGGCGTTCTGATCCAGCGCGTAGTGTTTGGCGCAACTCAAAACCCAGGAAAGGCTGAGGCCATGTCTATCGGTTCGGAGTTCAAGCAATTCGTGATGCGCGGCAATGTCGTCGACCTCGCGGTCGGCGTGATCATTGGCGGCGCTTTCGGCAAGATCGTCTCGAGCCTGGTCGATCAAGTGATCATGCCTCCCATCGGCCTGATCACCGGCGGCGTCGATTTTTCTCAGCTGAAGATCGTGCTGAGGGCCGCCGACGAGGTGGCCAAGAAGCCCGAGGTGGCCATCCAGTATGGCGCTTTTCTCAACACCTGCATCCAGTTCGTGATCGTGGCTTTCGTGATCTTTCTTATCGTTCAGGCGATGAACCGCCTGCGCCGCGTCGAGGCCGTCGCCCCTGCCGAACCGGCCGCCCCGACGACGTCCGAAGCGCTGCTGACCGAAATCCGCGACGCGCTGGTCAAGCGGGCGTAGCGCCTCCACCGATCCAGTCCGATCGCCCAAGCGCATATACGACGTGGGCGCGCTGCGGGTGGTCGGGCGCCAGGGCTGGGTGATCGAAGTCCCGGTCCGGACTCCTTGCCAAACCCAGGCGCTCCATCACCGCGCGGGATCGCAGGTTGGACACCGCGGTGAAACTGACGACCTCGCCGAGGTTCAGCCGCGAAAAGCCTTCGGCCAGCAGTATCCGCGCCGCCTCGGTGGCGTAGCCGGAGCCCCAGGCGTATCTGGCCAAGCGCCAGCCGACCTCGACCATGCCGACCAAGGGATGGCCGGCCGGCACCAGGCGCAGACAGGCCGCGCCGAGGAATGCCCCGTCGCCGCGCCGCTCCATGGCCAGGAAACCGGAATCCAAGTCGCCCTTCGCGGCTACGAATCGATCGATCTGGGCGTTGGATTGTTCCGGCGTCAAGGTTCCGCCCAGCCAACAGCTCACTTCAGGGTCGGCCATCATCGCGGCGTAAGGCGCGCGGTCGGTATCCCGCCAAGGGCGCAGGAGCAGTCTTTCGGTCTGGATCACGCCCGCCTCGGTCATGTGGGTCGAGCGGTGGTGAGCGCGCCATACAGATCCGGGCGGCGGTCGCGGAAGAAGCCCCAGGCGGCGCGGTGGGTTTTCAGGAAATCCAGATCGAAGGTGGCGGCGATCACGCCCTCGTCGTCCGGGCCGAGCTGGCTGATCAGGTCGCCGCGATGGTCGGCGATGAAGCTGGAACCATAGAACCGCTGGCCACCATTTGGATAATCCGGCCAGGCTTCGAAGCCGGTGCGGTTGCAGCCGACCACGGGAATGATGTTGGAGACCGCGTGGCCCTGCATGGCCCGCCGCCAGGGCAGGGCGGTGTCGAGCGTCGGGTCATGCGGCTCGCTGCCGATGGCGGTGGGATAGAGCAGCGCCTCGGCTCCCATCAGGGCCATGGCCCGCGCCGCCTCCGGATACCATTGATCCCAGCAAATGCCGACGCCGATACGACCGTGGCGAGTGTCCCAGACCTTGAAACCTGTGTCGCCGGGTCGGAAGTAGTATTTCTCCTGGTAGCCCGGACCGTCTGGGATGTGGCTCTTGCGGTATAGGCCAAGCAGCGACCCGTCGGCGTCGATCATCGCCAGGCTGTTGAAATAGTGCGGCCCTTCGCGCTCGAAGATCGAGACCGGGATCACCACTCCCAGTTCGGCGGCCAGCGGGGCCAGGGCGATCACGCAGGGGTGCTGGCGCCAGGGATGGGCGTGGGCGAACCAGCGCTCTTGCTGGGTCACGCAGAAATAGGGTCCCTGGAACAGTTCGGGCGGCAGGATCACCTGGGCGCCGTCGGCGGCGGCCTGGCGGATCAAGTCCGACACCCGGGCGATATTGGCGTCCAGGTCGTGGCCGAACGACGCCTGGAGCGCGGCGAGGTGGAGGGTCCGCGCCATCAGGCTGGCTCCTGCTGGCTGATGCAGTGGAAAGACCCGCCGCCGGTCAGCAGGGCGTGGGAGGGAAGCCCGATCACCACGCGACCGTCGAACAGGGTCTCCAGCGCCTGGACCGCCCAGTCTCCGGCAGGGTCGCCATAGGTCGGCACGATGACCGCGCCGTTGGCGATGAGGAAATTCATGTGTGAGGCGGGGATCACCCGATGGTCGTCGTCCATCAGGCGGCCAGGGGATGGGATGCGAACCACCCGCAGCTTGGCGCCGTCGGCGTCGGCGTAGCCGGTCAGGGCTTCGGCGGCGGCGTCATAGGCCGCCGCGTTGGGGTCGCCCAAGCCGAAGGCGACCGGACAGGCGACGACGCCCGGCCCGACGAACCGGGCCAGATTATCGACATGGCCGTCGGTGTGGTCGTTCATCAGGCCCTGGTTCAACCACAGCACCTTCCGCGCGCCGATCGCGTCTTCGAGCGCCCGTTCGGCATCGCCCTCCCGCCAATGGCGATTGCGGTTGGCATTGAGCAGGCACCCGCGCGTGGTCAGCACCGTGCCCCGGCCGTCGTGGTCCAGGGCGCCACCCTCCATCACGAAGTCGTGGCGGGTCAGCGCCGCGCCAGCCCGGGCGGCGATCTGCTCGGCTACGGCGTGGTCTGCGGGAAGGTCGTACTTGCCGCCCCAGCCGTTGAATTGAAAGGCCGCCGCCCGGTCGGGACCCATGAAGACCGGGCCGGTGTCGCGCAGCCAGATATCGCCGAATGTCCCGGCGATGATCTCCACGCCGGCGGTTGCGCCCAGAAGGTCCAGCGCCGCCGCCATACCCTCGTCGGTCGCCGTCATCAGTTTCACCCGCTCGCGCCCGGGGCCGGCCAGGGCGTGGACCAGCGTGGCCACTTCGCGGCGGGCCTCGGCGAGGTCGTCTTTCCAGAGCTCGGCGTGGCTGGGAAATCCGACCCACATCGCGCTGTGGGGCGACCATTCGGCGGGGACGGAGCGGTTCATGCGGCGATCTTCTATACGTCCCTCCAGGCGATGGGGAGAGAGGGCGGCTTGAAAGTGCGCGGCATGGCGGTGCAGATAGGCAATGAACCTGATCGGTGACTACGACAGCCCGTTCAACCCCTTGCGACGCGTGCCAACCCTGGGGCTGGGGAGCGGCGAAGTGTTGATCGAAAGCGCGGCCATGCTTGACGCGTCGGACGAGATGACCGGCGAAGATCGGGCCTTGAGCCCGGCGCGCGGGGAGGCGGGGCGGTGGTGAAGCCGTTCTTCGTGCCGCTGCTCGCCAAGGATTGAGGGGCCATGTCCATTCAGCTCTGCCGTCTCTACCTGATCACCCCGCCGGTGATCATCGATCCAGCCACTTTCGCCCGAAGCCTGGAGGCGGCGCTCGAGGGCGGCGACGTCGGCGCGGTTCAGCTGCGGCTGAAAAGCGTTGCGGACGAGGTGATCGCCGAAGCCGTGCGGGTCCTGCTGCCGATCACCAATCGGCGCGATATCGCGCTGATCCTCAACGACCGGCCGGATCTGGCGGCCCGGCTGGGGTGTGACGGGGTCCATATCGGCCAGTCGGACGGACCCTTCGACGCCGCGCGCCGGGCCATGGGCGAGGGGCGGATCGTGGGTGTGACCTGCCACGACAGCCGCGACCTGGCCATGGACGCGTCGGAAGCGGGCGCCGACTATGTGGCTTTCGGGGCGTTCTTTCCCACCGACACCAAGGCGACTATCCACCGGCCGGATTTGGAGGTGCTTGAAATCTGGCAGGAGACGATGCTCACGCCCTGCGTCGCCATCGGCGGGATCAGCGTCGAAAATTGTGCGCCCCTGGTGATGGCGGGCGCCGATTTCCTGGCCGTGTCGGCGGGGGTGTGGCGCCACCCCGAAGGACCGGCGGCGGCCGTGGCGGCCTTTAACGCCCGCATCGCCGAGGGCCTGATAGACCGCTCCGGCGCCTGAAGACGGTCCGCGCCTTGCCTTGAGAGGACCCCTCAATTAGGGTTCCCTTCCGACTTCGGGCGCCTATCCCCCTTGAAAATGAGAGTTCATGCCGTCCGTCGGAAGCAATGAGTTGAGGGTCGGCGACGTCATTCTGCATCAGGGCGGTATCTGGCGGGCGGTAAAGTCGGTGCACGTCAAGCCCGGTAAGGGCGGCGCCTTCAATCAGATCGAACTGAAGAACCTGGTTACCGGCAGCAAGCTGAACGAGCGCTTTCGATCGGAAGACAAGGTCGATCGGGTCAGCCTCGACCGCAAGGATTTTCAGTTCCTGTATGAACAGGGCGACGCGCTGGTGTTCATGGATCAGGTCAACTACGAGCAGATCGAACTGGCCAAGGATTTCGTTGGCGAGGATCAGGTGCGCTTCCTGCACGACGGCATGGTGGTGAAGCTGGAACTGTACGAAGAGCGCGCGCTCGGCATCGAACTGCCGGTCAGCGTGGTGCTTGAGGTGGTGGAGGCCGACGCCACGGTGCGGGGCCAGACGGCGTCATCATCCTACAAACCCGCCAAGGCCTCCAACGGCATGCGCATCATGATCCCCCCCTATATGGACGCGGGTGAGCGTATTCTGGTCTCGACCGAGACCGGCGAATATATGCGCCGGGCCGACTAGGTGGCCGCGCCCGTCTCCGCCCTGATCAAGGTGATGACCGACGCCGCTCGCAAGGCCGGGCGCGCCCTGGCGCGGGATTTCGGTGAGGTGGCCGAGCTGCAGGTCTCCAAGAAGGGCGCGGCCGACTATGTCTCGGCCGCCGACCTGAAGGCGGAACAGACGATCTTCGAGGAACTGACCAAGGCGCGGCC
>JAYTXV010000353.1:0-2554 GCA_043742805.1 Caulobacteraceae bacterium
CGCCAGCATCTGCTCGCGCATGTAGGCTTCGACCAATCTCGGCCGGATTTCGTTGAGCGAGGGCAGGGCAGGGGGGGCCACGGCCTCTATCTTCATCGCGTAATATTCGCCGGACCCGGCGTCCTGCACGTCCGATTCCTGTCCCGCCGGCATGGTGAAGGCGGATTTGACGATCTTGTCGCTCAGCTGGGCAGTGGGTTTGCCCTCGCTGTCCGCACCCTCGGCGGTGAATGGACCCACTTTGGTGGTGGCGGCGCCGGTCTTCTGGGCGGCGGCGGCGACGCTGGCGCCCGCCTGCCGCGCGTCGTCGAACTTCTGGCTGAGCTCATAGGCCGCGTTCTTCGCGGCCTTGGCTTTCAGGTCGGCTTCGATCTTGACCTTGGCCGATTCTAGGGTGGCGACCTTCGCGGGCGTGATTTTTTCCACCTTCAAGGTGGCAAGGCCGAGATCGCCTTGAACCGGGCCGCCGGTCTGGCCCTCCTTGAGCGCGAAGGCGGACGCGGCGATCTTGAGGTCGGGTATCGCCGACCGGGGCTTGTCGGCATAGATCACCGGCTCCGTACCCAGGGCTTTGGCGATGGCGGCTGGATCTTCGCCCCGAGCCAGCCGCGCCGAGGCCTGGACGCCTTCAGCCGTCGTCTTCACGGGAATTTCGATGACCACGCGCGTCTCCGGCGTCGAAAGCGTATCCTTCCGGAAGTTGAATTCCTTCTGGATGTCCGCGGGCGTGACCGAGACGGTTGAGGCCAGGGCGGCAGCGGAGAAGCGCACCAGGGTGATGGTGCGCATTTCCGGGCGCATCAGTTGCGCCGCGTTGGTCTTCATCAGGGCGGTCAGCTGGGCGTCGGTGGGCGGCGTCGGCTGCACCACCGCCCTGGGGTCGAGCACGAAATAGCTGACGTCGCGGTACTGCATGGCCGAGATGGCGCTCAGGGCCGCATAGGCGCGTGGGACCTTGAACCCGGCGATCACCGCCAGGGCGAAATGCCGCTGGGCCAGCTCGTCGGTCAGGTCAGTCTGTACCTGCCTGGCCGTAAGGCCCTGGCTGGCCAGAAATTGGCTGAATTGCGCTTCGCTGAACTTTCCGGTCACTCTGTCGAAGGCTACGGGGATCTGCTTGATCTGCGCGTCAATCAAGGTCGGGTCGGGGACCACGCCGATGCGCGCCAGCATCTCGGCCTGACCCTGATCCAAGGCGATCTGGTTCAGCAGTTGCTGGTCGAAGCCGTTACGGATCAGAAAATCGGCGGTAAACTGTTGTTTTGTCTGTTCTTGGTAGTGTTGCTTCTGCTGTTCGAAAATCCGCTTATACTCGTTGGTCGACATGCTGTGCCCGCCGGCGGTGACCACCGCGTCGGGGCGCGAGCCCTTGAAAGCGTCGGGGAAACGGCCGCCGCCGCCGACCCCGAGAATCAGGAAAACCAGGATCAGCAGGCCCATCAAGGCGATGGCGACGGGATTCCTGGCTGTGGAACGTAGGGTGCCGGTCATAGGGGTCCAGGGGCCGTCTTGTATGGCGGGCTGGATGGCGCCCGCGGGAACGCCGGTATAGTGGACCCCAGTCATCCGCCGCAAGCCAGAGGGATAAACACCAGCCTTGACGCCGAACCGCCCGCTGATTGCTGGAAACTGGAAAATGAACGGCCTGGAGGCCGCTCTGAACGAGGCGCGGCTGCTGGCCGACGCCCTGGAAGACACCGCGCCCGCCGCGCGGGTCGCTCTCTGTCCGCCCTCGACCCTGATCTCCAGGATGGCCGCGTTGCTCGCCGGTCTGCCGATCGAGATCGGCGGTCAGGACTGCCGGGCCGACGCGTCCGGCGCCTTTACCGGAGATATCGCCGCTGAAATGCTGGTCGACGCCGGCGCTCGCCTGGTGATCCTCGGCCACTCGGAACGCCGCGCCTATTATAGTGAGAGCGACGCCGTGGTCGCCGCGAAGGTGGCGGGCGCCCTGCGGGCCGGGCTGGAACCCATAATCTGTGTGGGCGAAACCCTGGACCAAAGGCGTGCCGGCCTGGCCATCGCCACCGTCGAGAGCCAGCTGCAGACCTCCGCGCCGGCGATCCTGGCCGGGCGGGCCTTCGCTGTCGCCTATGAGCCGGTCTGGGCGATCGGATCAGGGCTTACCCCGACCTTGAACGAGATCGACGATGTCCACGGCGCGATCCGCGAGGCGCTTACGGCCAGGTTCGGTGGCGATGGCCGGACCGCTCCGATCCTCTATGGCGGATCGGTCAAGCCGGGCAACGCCGCCGAGATTCTGTCCCGCGATAACGTCAACGGGGCGTTGGTGGGCGGCGCCTCGCTGACCGCCAGCGACTTCCTATCCATTATCCGAGCGGCCTGACCGCGCGGGATCGATGCGACCCCGCCCTATGGCGCGCGGCGCGGCTTGGTGCTAAACGCCCCGCTTCTCGCGGCGCCCCTGACTGGCCGCTGATTGGAAAGCCGTTCCCCGCATGCTTGTTGGCCTGTTATTGACCCTTAACATCGTGGTCTGCCTCGCGCTGATCGGGGTGGTGCTGCTTCAGCGTTCCGAGGGCGGCGCCCTGGG
>JAYTXV010000354.1:0-4938 GCA_043742805.1 Caulobacteraceae bacterium
GAGTAACAGTGATCTGGACGCGGGATGGGCGGCTGGTCTCAAGAGGATCATGGATGGCCGAATTCTCGTTTCAGGCTGCGGCCCTGTCTGGGTTCCGCGTGGTGCGGGAGCATCCCGCGGCTTTGGGGATATGGGCAGTGGTGATGGTGTCGGTGTCGCTTCTCCTGAGCGCCGCGGCCGTGGGCATGGCCGGACCCCAACTTGCCGATCTGTTGGCGCTGGGCGCCAGTCCGACCAAGAATCCGGCGTTGATTCTGGCCACCTTCGGCCGCCTGGGACCGGTCTGCGCCGTACTTTTGGCGGCCACGCTGGTTTCGAATGCTTTTTTGGGCGCCGCGATAAACCGGGCCGTGTTCAATCCATCTGAGCAGCGCGCGGGGTTCTTGCGCGTCGGGGCCGACGAGCTTCGTCAGCTCGGCCTTGGCTTATTGACCTTTGGGGTGTTCGCCGCCGCCTATGTCGGCCTTGCCTTCGTGTTCGGCCTCGTTCTGGGCTTTATCGCCATGGCCGCCAATCCGGCCGCGCCCTTGGCCATGGGTGTCGGCTTCGTCGGCGTGTTTGGCGGAATGTCGTTTCTTTGGGTGCGACTCTCACTGGCCTCGGCCCTTACCTTCGAGGTCGGACGGATCGATCTGTTTGGCTCCTGGGCCCTCACGCGGGGCCGGTTCTGGCCGCTCTGCGCGAGTTACGGGCTGGCTCTGGTGCTGGTCGTCGTGGTTGAAATTCTGGGCTCGCTGTTCATCGGCGCCACTAGCGGTCTGCTTGGCGGTGGCGACCCCGGCGGTTCCGTCGCCCGGGCCGACCTGATGTCTCTGTCGAGCTATTTCACCCCATTGCGGTTCGTGCAGATCATATTGTCGGCCTGTGTATCGGCGCTCGTCCTGCCGGTCTGGCTGACGCCCCCGGCGGCGATCTACCGGAGCCTCGCGCCGTCGGGTCTCGCCACCACCTTCGCCTGATCACCATCCCGGGACGGCCCCACCATGAGCGACATCGCCTTGCCCCTGAAACTCGCCGGTGAGGATGAATACCCACCGATCACCAAGCGACAGGTCGCCGCCGCCGTGGCCGGCAATGCGCTGGAATTCTACGACTTCACCGTCTACGCCACCTTCGCCTCGCAGATCGCTCACAACTTTTTCCCTAGCAAGTCCCCGTTTCTCAGTTTGATCCTGACCCTGGCGACGTTCGGCGTCGGGTTCCTGCTGCGGCCGATCGGGGCCGTGGTGATCGGACGGTGGGCTGACAAACACGGCCGGCGCCCGGCAATGATGTTCAGTTTCGCGCTGATGGGGATCTCGATCCTCGGCCTGGCCCTGACGCCCTCCTATGCCGCCATCGGCCCGGCCGCGCCGATCATGGTGCTGTTCTGGCGGCTTTGTCAGGGCTTTGCCCTGGGCGGCGAGGTGGGTCCCACGACCGCTTTTCTGGTAGAGGCGGCGCCGCCAGCCAAGCGCGGACTCTACGGCGCCTGGCAGGGCGGCAGCCAGAACCTGGCCAATATCACCGGCGGCTTGGTGGGAGTCACCCTGGCGGCCACGGCCGGGGCGGAAAGCCTGGACCTCTGGGGCTGGCGGGTGGCGTTTCTGCTGGGAACCATCGTGCTGCCGTTCGGCCTGATGCTACGGCGCAACCTGCCCGAGACCCTGAATCGCCCCGAAGCCCATAGCCATGTCCACCCCGATTCCGCCACCCTGCTGGCCAGCGCCCCGGTGCTGCTGCGGGGGATGGCGCTGATCGCTGCTTCAACGGTCTCGACCTATGTGTTCGCTTATATGACCACATACGCCTTCAAGACCCTGCACATGCCGGCCGACGTTGCCCTTGGGGCGACCGTCACCAGCGGGGCTTGCGGTCTCATAGGCGGGCTGATCGGCGGCGTTCTCTCCGATCGCCTGGGCCGTCGGGCGCTGATGATCTGGCCCCGGGTGGTTTTTCTGCTGGTCACCTGGCCGGCTTTCGTTCTGCTGGTTCGCAATCATGACGCTGTGACCCTGCTCGGGGCCACCGCGCTGATTACCTTCACCAGCGCGCTCAGCACCGCGGCCGTGTTCGTCTCGATCAGCGAATCCCTGCGCAAGGAGGTCCGGGTGCTGGGCATGGGCGCGGTCTACGCCACGGCGGTGGCGGTGTTCGGCGGTAGCACTCAGCCGATCATCGCGTCGCTGATCGAATTCACCGGCGACCCGTTGTCGCCGGCCTGGTACATGATGGGCTTCACAGTCATTGGCCTGGTGGCCTCGGTGTTCACGCGAGAGACCGCGTATCGCCGAGTCTCTGCCGGATAGGGGAGGGCGACCGATGCAGCTTGAAATCAATGGTGCGTCGATCTTCTTCGACACGGTCGGCTCCAAGCTGTCGCCCGTTGGTGGCGTCACTGTCGAGCGGCCCAGCCTACTGGTCATGCACGGCGGCCCGGGTTTCGATCATTCGCTGATGCGGCCCTATTTCGATCGCTTCGCTGACACGCACCAGGTGATCTACATCGATCATCGCGGCAACGGCCGCTCGGGCGGCGAGGCGGAAACCTGGACCCTCGCCCAATGGGGAGACGATGTTCATGCGCTCTGCGAGACGCTCGGCGTCAGGAAACCCGTGGTCTACGGCCTTTCGTTCGGCGGCATGGTGGCGATGTCCTACGCCGCGCGTCACCCCGATGGTCCATCGAAACTGATCCTTGCTTCCACCGCCGCGAACATGAATCTGGAGGCGACCTACGGGATGATGGAGACGCTCGGCGGCGCCGACGCGCGGCGGATCGCCAGCCGGTTCTGGACGGATCCCAGCGCCGAGGCTGCGACGGACTATATGCGTGTCTGCGTGCCGCTCTATAACCCTGGCGCGGCTCCGTCCGATGAGGGCCGGAGCCGCGCCATCATGCGCACCGAAGTGATGTTCCATTTCATTCTCGGCGAGCAGCGCTTGATGGACCTTCGTCCCGGTCTCGCGAATGTAAAATGCCCCACACTGGTTCTCGCCGGAGCGCTGGATCCGATCACACCGCTGGCCTGTTCACGAGCGATCCTGGCGGCTCTGCCCGACGGTGTTGGCGAGCTTGTGATATTCGATGAGGCGGGCCACGGCGTGCACCGCGACGCACCGGAGGGCGCCGAAACGGTCTTGCGCCGGTTCCTGAACGAAGGGGGCGGGTCATGAACAGCGCTGACAGCTTCAGCGGCGATTATGCGTTGGCGCGCGGAAAATTCCGCATCGCGGCGGCGGCGGCGGGAGCCATGCTTGCGTCGGTCACCCATCCCGAGCGGGGCCGCGATGGCGAGGACCTCGCCACCGATGTCGCCTGGATCGGCCCCAGAGACGCGGATAAGGTTTTGGTCACGCTTTCCGGCACCCATGGGGTCGAGGGCTTTTGCGGCTCTGGCGCCCAGGTGGACTGGCTGAACCGCGGCGAGGCGTCACGCCTGCCGGCCGGTCTAGGCGTATTGATCATTCACGCCATCAACCCTTACGGCTTTTCATGGTTGAGGCGGGTGACGCACGAAAATGTCGATCTGAACCGCAACTGGGTGGATTTTTCAGGTCCTGTCCCCGGCAATGCCGGTTACGACACCTTAAGCAACGCGGCGGTGCCGGAGACCTGGACCGAGGAATCCCAGGCGGCCAGCGCTGGCGCCCTTGGCGCTTACCTTGGCGCGAACGGTTCGGCGGCGCTCCAGCAGGCCCTTAGCGGCGGTCAGTATCGCCATCCGGCCGGCATCTTCTATGGCGGCTCGGCGCCGACCTGGTCGCGCCTGACCCAGACGGCGATCTTCGCCGAATATCTCGGCCAAACCGCCAAGGTAGGCATCATCGACTATCACACGGGGCTAGGCCCCTGGGGCTATGGCGAGCAGATCATCACCGACCATCCCGGCAGCGCCGCGTTCGCGCGCGCTCGGGCCTGGTACGGCACGGCGGTCACTTCTCCGTCGGCGGGAACCTCTACATCGGCGCCGATTACCGGAGATGGGCTTGAGGCCGCCCCGCGCCTGCTTCCCCACGCGCAAGTCACCGGCATGGCCGTCGAGGTCGGAACCCTGCCGCTGAACGACGTTCTGCTGGCCCTACGCGCCGATGCCTGGCTGCACGCCTATGGCGATTTGGGCTCGCCCCAGGGGCGGGCGATCAAGGCCCGGATTCGCGCCGCTTTCTTCGGTGACGCCGATGACTGGAAAGGCATGGTGGCCGGTCAGTCGCTGCTGGCGATGCGCCAGGCGATCGCCGGCCTGACGGCGTAGGGGCGTCGAGACTAGGGCCCGGTTGGTGGCGGGTGGCGTCAGATCGCCATCGCAACCTGTTCGGCGATCATCAGCGCGCGCCAGGGACCGTCCTTTGGCATCCCGCTCGCCAGGGTCCAGGCGGCTGACAGACCCGCGTAGGCAAGGATCCACCTGCGTAGCCGCGCCGGGTCCATGTGCGCTGCCTGAACGACCAGATCCAATCGGCATTGCAGCCGACCCGGCTCGATCGCCACCGGCCAGGGGTTGCAGAACAGGTTGGCGTAGTCGAAGCCCCGCTCGCCGACCAACCCCTTTGGATCGATCGCCAGCCAACCTCGCGGGCCAAAATCAAGAACATTGTCGTGATGAATATCGCCGTGCAGCGCGGCCTGCTGTTCGGGCGCGTGCAGCAATGAGCGCGCCGCCTCGGCCGATTTTTGCAGCACGCCGCCATGGATCTTGGCCGCCGGCTCCAAGGCGCTAAACCACACCTCAAGAGGCTTAAGGCTGGGTGGAAACGCCTCATGGCGGGGCCTGTGCAGCCTTTCCGCCACGCTGCACAGGATCAGCGTGGCTTCGTCGTCCCGTCCGTCCGCCGCCATCGCCGCCAGCGAACCCGCGCCCATCGCGCGTTCCAACAACAAGGCGTCGCCCTCGCGCGCCAGAACCCGCGCCGCGCCGTCGCCGTTCCACCACGCCATCAGTTCCGCGCCATCCCGCT
>JAYTXV010000355.1:0-4520 GCA_043742805.1 Caulobacteraceae bacterium
AATAGGGCTTGGTGGTCCTAAGCCTAAGGCGTGGGGCCGCGTGGCCGACGCCGGAAACGGGATCGAGCGCGCCCTGATCCGTTCCTCGGATGACTGAACAGCGCCAAACTGTCGCATTGGCCAACCGGGCGATAGCCGTCCGCGTTGTCAGGCTCTATCTCGCGCCGCGCTGGAAAGCGCTGTCGGTGGCAGTGCTGTGCGCCGTTCTGTTCGCGGGCCTGTCGGGCCTGTTGCTCAATGTGCTGCAGCCGGCGGTCGACCAACTGACCCACCGGGCCGACCCTCGCAGTCTTTTCCGCATACCCCTGATCATCGTCGCCCTGGCGCTGGGCCGGGGCGTGGCCCAGGCGATACAGGCCACCCTGGTCAATCGTATCGGTAACGGCATTGTCGGGGATATCCAGCTGGAGTTGTTCGGCAAGCTGGTGCGCGCCGATCTGGCCCGCCTTCGCGCCTCCCACACCGGCGGTTTTGTATCCCAGGTTCTCTATGACTCGGGCCTGATCCGCGAAGCCGCCACCAGCGGCCTGGTCAACTTCGTGCAGAACGCGCTGACCCTGGTCGCGGCCGGCGTGGTGATGGGGATCAAGGACTGGCGCCTGGCGCTGCTGGTTCTGGTGGCGGCGCCGGTCATCGCGCTCATACTCGGCCGCTTCATGAGAAACGCCACCAAGGCCGCCAAGGGGGCCATGGTGGCCACCGGGGCCCTATCGACCGCGATCATGGAAGGCCTGGACGGGGTGCGGGTGGTGAAGATGGAAAATCGCGAGGCCTATGAGGAAGGCCGGGTGGCGGCGGTGATCGCCGAGCGACAGCGTCACATTCTTAGCGGCGACAACGCCCGTGCGGTCGCGGCTCCAGCCTCAGAAACCCTGATGATGATCGTGGTGGCCCTGGTGTTGGCCTATGAGGGCTGGCGGGCCAGCGCCGGCCAAGCCGATGTCGGGGCCTTCGTGGCCTTCTTCGCCGCGCTGCTGATGGCCGGCCAGGCCCTGCGCCAAGTCTCCAATCTGCTGACCCTCATGAGCCAGGGCGTCACGGCCGGCCGCCGGCTGTTCGCCGCCCTCGATGTCGAGCCGGAAATCCGCGACGCCGCCGGCGCGCCGCCGCTGCGCGTGACCAACGGTCATATCCGGCTGAAGGGCGTCGCCTTCGCCTATCGCCCGGACGCGCCGGTTCTGGCTGACATTGATCTCGAAGCCACGCGGGGCGAAGTGGTCGCCCTGGTCGGTCCTTCGGGATCGGGAAAGACCACTATCCTGAACCTGATCCCCAGGTTCTACGACATCACCGGCGGCACACTGACTGTCGACGATCAGGACATCGGGGGCGTCGCCCTGGCCTCCTTGCGCCGCCACATCGCCCTGGTCACCCAGGAACCGTTTCTGTTCGACGACACCATCGGCGCCAATATCGCCTACGCCAAGGCCGGGGCCACGCAGGCTGAAATCGAGTCCGCAGCCAGAGCCGCTGCGGCGCACGACTTCATCACCGCCTTGCCTGGCGGCTACGGCGCCCTGGTCGGCGAGGCGGGCGCGCGGCTGTCTGGCGGACAGCGCCAGCGGATCGCCATCGCCCGGGCTTTCCTCAAGGACGCCCCGATCCTGCTTCTGGACGAGGCCACCAGCGCCCTGGACGCCGAGAGCGAGGCCCAGGTTCAGGCCGCCCTGGCCCGGCTGATGGCCGGCCGCACCACCCTGATCATCGCCCACCGGCTGTCGACGGTGCGGCGCGCCGACCGTATCTACGTGGTGGAGGCGGGGCGCGTGTCCGAGGTGGGCGATCACGAGACCCTGATGCGCCGTGGCAGGCTTTATGCGCGTCTAGCGGGAGCCCAGGACCTGACGCTTGATCCCATGGCCGCCGCGTGAAGAGGCTGCTGCGGTCGCCGGTGGTCCAGGCGGCGCTCGCCTGGTTGGTCGCCACCTATATCGAACTGGTGATCGCCACTTTGCGCTGGCGCCGCGAGAACGACGGTCCGGCGCGAGCCGCCCTGGCCGGGCCGGACGGCCTGATCGGGCTGTTCTGGCATGGCCGTATCGTGCCGGCGATCGCCTGCCGTCCGATCCTGAGGGACAAGCCGCGCAAGGTGATGATCTCTTTGTCGCGCGACGGCGAATTCATCGCCCTGGCCGCGGAGCGGCTGAGGATCCCAACCATTCGCGGGTCGACTGGCCGGGTCGGGCCGGGCGGTTCCAAGGGTGGGGCGACGGCCTTCCGCCAGGCCATGGGCGTCTTGGCCTCGGGCGGGGTGATGATCATGACACCGGACGGCCCTCGCGGACCCAATATGGTGATGCAGATCGGACCGGTTCAGCTGGCCCGGGCGACCTCGGCGCCGGTGTTCGTGATGGGCCTGGCGGTCAGCCCGGCCATACGGCTGGGCAGTTGGGACGAGGGTCGCGTGCCCCTGCCGTTCGGCCGCGCCGCGCTGGTGATCGATGGGCCGCTGGAAGTGGCCGAGGATGCCGACGACGCGGCCCTCGAGTCCATCCGCGCTGATTGGCAGGAACGGCTATGCGCCGCCCAGGCGCGCGCCGCGGTGTTGCTGAGCCCATGACACCGCGCCGGCCGGCCTCCCTTGGCCTCTACCGCTTGGCCTCGACGGCTGCTTCGGTCCTGGCTGGCGCCTGGCTGAGAGACCGGGTCCGGCGGGGCAAGGAGGATCCGGCCCGCTGGCGCGAGCGCCTTGGCCACGCCGGCCGGTCCCGGCCCGGCGGCGACCTGGTCTGGCTGCACGGCGTCAGCGTAGGAGAAAGTCTGTCGCTGCTCCCCCTGGTCGGACGGCTTTTGACCGAGTCGCCGGAGACGGCGATCCTGGTCACCAGCGGCACCCGGGTTTCGGCCGACATCCTGGCCACTCGTCTCCGCCAGCCGGTCCTGCATCAGTTCGCGCCCCTCGATACGCCCGGCGCGGCGCGGCGGTTCCTCGATCATTGGCGTCCGAAGGTTGGGGTGTTCGTGGAAAGCGAGCTTTGGCCCAATCTGCTGCTGGAAGCCAAGGGGCGGGAAATTCGTCTGGCCCTGGTTTCGGCGAAACTGTCCGACCGCAGCCTGGCCGGGTGGCGCCGGGCGCCGGAGGCGGCGCGGACGCTGCTGGGCGCTTTCGACCTGATCCTGGCCCGTGACGTCGCCGCCGCCGAGCGGTTCGAAGCGTTGGGCGCAAAGGTGGACGGTCTGGCCGATCTGAAATTCGGCGCCGCGCCGCTGCCGGTCGATGAGGGCCAGTTGGCCGAGGCGCGGGAGAACCTGGGTGACCGTCCGGTCTTGCTGGCCGCCAGCACCCATCCCGGGGAGGAGGAGCTGATTCTGCGGGCCTTCCGCGTAGCGCGCGGCGACGACCAGCGGCCGCTGCTGATCATCGCCCCCCGTCATCCGGATCGCGGCGAGGCGGTGGAAAGCCTGGTTCTTGCGGCCGGCTTTACCGTCGGGCGTCGGGGCGCGGGCTCGGGGCTGGGCGGCGAAGCGGTCTATGTCGCCGATACGGTGGGAGAACTGGGTCTGTGGTTTCGTTTGGCGTCCCTGGCGGTGGTCGGCGGCAGCCTGACCATCGATTCCGTGGGGGGGCACAATCCCCTGGAGCCAGCCCGGCTGGGGTGTCCGTTGATCGCCGGAGCCGACACGCACGGCTGGCCGGTCTATGACGCCCTGGAGGCGGCTGCGGCGACCGCGCGTGTCGCGCCTGACGATCTGGCGGGCTGGTTCGCGCGGACGATCCGAAGTGATCCCTCTCTGGCGGGGATGGCCGAGCGGGCGCGGGCTTTCGTCGAGACCGGCGACGCGGTGGCGCGGATGGCGACCGACCGCGTCCTGGCGCTGGTGACAGCATGAATTTCGTCACGCCCCGCTGGTGGTATGGCCGGGGTCCTCGGCTCATGCCGGTGACCCGGACGCTTGTGACGCCGGTTTCATGGATATGGGCGTGGGTCACCGCGCGGCGTCTCAGGCTCGGGCGCCCCGTCGATCCCGGCGTCCCGGTGATCTGCGTCGGCAATCTGACCGTCGGCGGCGCCGGCAAGACGCCGGTGGTGCGGGCTTTGGCGGCGCTGATGCGGGCGCAGGGCCGCGACGCCCATGTTTTGGCGCGGGGCCATGGTGGCCGATTGACCGGACCGGTTCGCGTCGATCCCGTTGCACATGCCGCGGCCGACGTCGGTGACGAAGCCTTGATGATGTCCGCCGATGCGCCGGTCTGGATCGCCCGGGATCGCGCCGCCGGCGCAATGGCCGCGGTCCGCGCGGGCGCGGAGGTCATCGTCATGGACGACGGCCATCAGAACCCATCGGTGGCCAAGGCCTTGTCGCTGATCATCGTTGACGGCGAAACACGCGATGACGAATGGCCGTTCGGCGACGGCGCGGTGTTCCCCGCCGGCCCGATGCGCGAATCTCTTTCGGTCGGCCTGGCCCGAGCCGACGCGGTGGTGGTGCTGCTGCCCGCCGATCTGGCGGCGCCCGATCCCGAACTCCTGGCGCTGTTTGCCGGCAAGCCGGTTCTGATCGCGAGGCTGGAGCCGGTC
>JAYTXV010000356.1:0-2023 GCA_043742805.1 Caulobacteraceae bacterium
GCCTTGTCGGTCAGGCCCCACTCTTCCTCAACCTGGCGAGCGAACT
The DNA here is from genome assembly GCA_043742805.1 of Caulobacteraceae bacterium. Taxonomy (GTDB): domain Bacteria; phylum Pseudomonadota; class Alphaproteobacteria; order Caulobacterales; family Caulobacteraceae; genus Acaudatibacter. The sequence goes on from JAYTXV010000356.1 coordinate 47, forward strand.
CGGCGGGCCCGAGGGCGGCGACCAGCACCTTGATGCGGGCCTTGTGGATGTTGTCGCGCCGGCCATGGCGATTGTAGACGCGCAGGATGGCTTGCAGGTAGCTCAGCAGGTGACGGACCGGCAGGCGCTCGCGGATCACCGGGCCCAGGTGTGGCAGACGCCCCAGGCCGCCACCCACCAGAACCTCGAAGCTCAGCGCCCCCTCGTCGTCGCGGTGCAGGCGAAGGCCGATATCATAGACCCGGATCGCCGCCCGATCCTTGGGCGAGGCGGTGACCGCGATCTTGAACTTGCGCGGCAGGAAGGTGAATTCCGGGTGGAACGTCGACCACTGGCGGATCACCTCGGCCCAGATGCGTGGATCGTCGACCTCATCGGCCGTGGCCCCGGCGTGAGGGTCGGCGGTCAGGTTGCGGATGCAGTTGCCCGAAGTCTGGATGGCGTGCAGCCCGACGCTCGCCAGTTCATCGAGGATGTCGGGCGCGTCGCGCAGCTTGATCCAGTGCAGCTGCAGGTTGGTTCGCGTGGTGAAGTGGCCGTAACCCCGGTCATAGGTCCGCGCCACATGCGCAAGTTTACGCATCTGGTCGGCGTTCAGCGCGCCATAGGGAATGGCGATGCGCAGCATATAGGCGTGCAACTGCAGATAGAGGCCGTTCATCAGCCGCAAGGGCTTGAACTGATCCTCCGTCATGTCACCGGCCAGGCGCCGGGCGCACTGTTCGCGAAACTCGGCCGCGCGGTCCGCCAGGATTTCCCGGTCGATGTCGTCGTAGCGGTACATGGTTGGCCCTCGCCTCCCTACTTACGCCGGATCAGATCGACACGGCCCTTGGACCGCGCCGCGCCATGGGCGTGAGCCAGGACGGCGATATCGGCGCCGCCCTGGGCCTGTTTGCCGTGATCGAGCTTATTGGTCGGACCCAGCGCCCGCAGCCTCTCGCGGTAGCTGACCGGAGCAACGCCGCCATCAACCTCGGCGATGTCGATCAGATAGGGATCGACCAGCAAAGTGATCTGGCTCTTGGCATGGGCTTCGGCCAGTTCGGCGGCGGCGTTGTCATCGAAACGGGCGGAGTCGATAAAGCGCTCCGACCAGTCGGAGCCGGTCCAGAACACCACTTCGCCGTCGGTCAGGCGATTGGCGGTAAGGGCTCTCATCGTTGGGCTCCTCGCAGTGGAGCCGCCTCACCTATCCCCTTGGGGGAAGGGGACGGCAAAGCGGTGGAGGGCACGACGCCGCGGGAAGGAAGAGACGCGACGGCCGTTGCCATGGCTTCGCCGACGATCAACAAGGCGGTTCCGGATAGCCCGGCCGCGGCGTCGGCCAGGCCGGCCAGGGTGGTTACGACCCGTTGCTCGGTCTCCAGGCTGGCGTTTTCGACAATCACCGCCGGCGTCGAGGCCGCGCGGCCGGCCTGTATCAGGCGCTGGGCGATCATACCGGCGGTTGAAAGACCCATGTAGATGACGACGGTCTGGTTGGTCCGGGCCAGGGCGGGCCAGTCGAGATCGGGAGCCTCGCCGGCCTTGGCGTGACCGGTGACGAAGGTCACTGCCTGGGCGGCGTCACGGTGAGTGAGCGGCGCGCCGGCCGAGGCGCTGGCCGCCAGGGCGGCGGTGACGCCGGGCACGACATGGCATTCGACCCCGGCGGCGCGGCAGGCCTCGAGCTCTTCGCCGCCACGGCCGAAGATGAAGGGATCGCCGCCCTTAAGCCGCACGACGGTCAACCCCTCGAGGGCGAACGCCGCCAGCATGCGATTGATCTCTTCCTGCGGATAGGTGTGATGCGACTTGCGCTTGGCCACGCAGATGCGCCGGGCGCCGGCGTGGGCCAGGTCGACGATCGCGTCCGGCACCAATCCGTCATGGACGACGACGTCGGCTTGGCGAAGCACATTCAGGGCGCGGACAGTCAGAAGATCGGGATCACCGGGTCCGGCGCCCACAATCCAGACCACGCCGGGCGCTCTT